>CBIHPC010000222.1:0-10215 GCA_966211305.1 uncultured Niastella sp. | reverse complement strand
AAGAGTGCGGAAATAGAAGCGGAAGATGTGGCCAAACGTTTGATGGATTATGGTTTCCACGCGCCTACCCTGAGCTTCCCGGTACCGGGCACTATTATGATAGAGCCTACCGAAAGTGAAGACAAAGCCGAGCTCGACCGTTTCTGCGATGCCATGTTGAGCATCCGCGATGAGATCCGCGCTATTGAAGAAGGCAAAGCCGATAAAAAAGACAATGCGTTGAAGAACGCGCCGCATACACAACATGCCGTTATCAGTTCGCAATGGAACCATTCCTATACCCGCGAACAGGCAGCATTCCCGTTACCATATGTTCGTGAAAATAAATTCTGGCCGCATGTGGCAAGGGTTAACAACACGTTTGGCGACAGGAACCTGATCTGCACCTGCGAACCTGTTAGTTCGTATGTGGAAGAAGAAGCGTAATTATATAGTTAACGAGTTGATGAGTTAACAGGTTAACTCGTCAACTCGTTAACATTCCAGCTAATCATTCTGCGCCTGGTCGAGCGCGCTGCGGATATCGATAATATCGTCTATAAGCCATTTTCCATCCTGTTTGGCGACCTTGTATTTCAATCGTCCGGCCGACGGCAAACTCACCGTAATGGAGCCCATATCGTTCGACACGTTCTGCCATTCCACCGTCGATTTTTCAATACGTGCAAGATCGTCCTGATAATCTTTCGCCAACATCACCAGGTCGAACTCGAGCCCTTTTACCGGCGTTTCGGTCTGTGGCGATTTACGCAGGTTATCGTTACATTTTCCGAAATACCCGCGCCATTTGGCAATATAATTATCGGTAACGAAACCGCTTTTCTGCAAGGCATCGAGATACTGTTCGGCGCCTTCGGCATTTACCACATAATACATTGAAGAATCGGGATCGGCTGAATGGCTCACCAACTCAATCTTTTTGATCTGGGGAATATTGGTACGATACCATTGTAAAAAATGCATAATGGTACCGGCCGGTTGTTTGTTAAAAGCTTCGTCTGATGGCGGTTTGGCATCAACAGCGTAAGTATTACCGATGGCTGGCATTTTTGTTTTATCGGCTGAAGAGCAGGCTGCCAATGCAAACCAAAGGCAAATGGTAAGATGATTTTGGATTTTCATATGGGGAGGGGTTTTAGGAATTGAATCGTTGTATGTGAATTTAATAAGATCAAAACGGAAATACAAACACCTGTTCGTATTTATTTTAGTATGTGGGAGCCGTAATTTTCCTGATTAAAATCATAAACCACTCAATTAAAGCAGGTTACAGAACAATATATTTGACAATCTGTGTCAATATCCTTACATTTAATACATACCTCATCTTATTAATCCCGCTCATTACTCCTGCCCAAGCGGAGCCGCTTCCATTTTTTAACCTATAAACAATTGCTTTATGAGAAAGATCCTTTTGGGAACGATCTGTGTTTTTATGCTGGCCGCCTGTATGGACCAGGCAACGGAAAAGCCCGCGCCAACCGCCATTGCCGGGGAATCTGCCCAAACTCCACCGCCGGTTGAGTTTGCCGATCAGAAGTATATCGATATGGGAAAGAAGGCCTGGGAACAGTTTGCCGCCGGCAATATCGACGGCTGGGCCAGCGCGTTTGCAGAGAATATCAAGTTCCGTTGGTCTGCAGGTGATAGCCTGACCGGTAAGGCAGAAGTAGTAAAATACTGGAAAGACCGCCGCGCGAATGTGATTGAATCGATTGAAATATCGAACGACATCTGGCTGCCGGTTAAGGTTAACGAACCGCAGAGTATTGAAAGCAAGGGCATCTGGTTATTGAACTGGCAAAGGATTAAAGCAACGTATAAGAATAAGGAGTCGCTCACATTCTGGGCGCATATCGACATGCATTATAATAACGAGGGCCTGGTTGATGAGGTAATTCAGTATATAGACAGAGCACCGATACAGGCAGCGGTGGCGAAGAAGAAGTAGGAATTGGGAACCCGGAATTGGGAATTGGGAAAAGTCTGAATGTCGTAGTTCCCGATTAAATAGGTGAATGAGCGCGAAGCGCGATTATCATAAAAGTAAAAAAAGAAGTAGGAAGCCGGATGTACGCGAATTTCGTACTTCCTACTTCCTACTTCATATAACTATGATCAGAAAAAGCTGCAAATACACCCACTCTTAGGATAACTTCTCTTTCACCATAAACCAACTGCCAAATCCCTTATAGGAAATCATTTCTCCCTGCGCATCAACAAGTGTGGTTACTATCTCCCATTCCCCTTCGAACCGGTCGTTTTCGAACCGGCCGGAATAACTGATCTCCTGTGAAGGTAATTTTGGCAGGAAACGCTGGCTGCCTTTTTCGTGTTGCCAGTAATATGGATAGCGTTTTATAAAACTGATCGTATTATCCAATACAGTGCCTTCGATGGTAGCCGGCTTTTCAAAATGGCCGGCGGCCTCGCCATCCCTGCATTCTCCCTTTATCAATCCGTTCTCAACTGTAATAGTCAATTCAAAATCAACTGTTTTCCCTCTCACTGTTTCATCGTATTCATCGCCATAGGTATAGGTGCCGATCCATTTGCCACTTAAGTGCTGATCATTCATAAAACTCAAATTATGTTAATTCGGTAGACTTTAAATGTATGCATAAACACGCATTAAAGAAAACCTAAATCTCTCCTTTTTTCCGCGGTGAGCACCCACTGTCCAGATGGTTAGGCGTCAATTTGTTATTGAAACGTTATGATTGATTTTACCCTTTATACCTGGGGCATTTTTTGCCGTCTAATAGCAGAATATAAAAACGAAGAAAGATGAAAACGGTATCATTGATTTTAATCTGTGCATTGGGCTTTACCTTCCATGCATCGGCCCAAAAGGTGATACGCGCTGTGCCACGTTATTACCCGCGCACGCACGTTGCTGTAGGTGTTGGCTTAGGCGGGTGGGGTCCTTATTCGCCATATTGGTATAACCCATGGTATGCATATCCCCCGGGTTATTATAATCGTGTGCGTCCATCAAAACTCGATCTTGAAATACAGGAAATTCAAACTGATTACAAAGACCGGATCTGGGGCGCACGTCATGATGAAAGCTTAAGCCGCAAAGAAAGAAGAAGAACGGTTCACGATCTGAAGATCGAAAGGGACAAAGCTATTCTTCAGGCGAAGAAAGATTACTATAAGAGAAGGTAGTGTTTTTTGAAGGGTGGGTTTCGTTAAAATGAAACTCCTGTTAATGTAGGTGTATGAAGTAAGAAGTAGGAAATAAGAAGTACGATATTTCGCACTTCCGGTTTCCTACTTCTTTTTTAAACTTATTTTCCTATTCGCGCTCCGCGCTCTTTGTACTTGTTACTTTTACATTCACTTCGGGCATTAGGATTTCAGGACTAATCTTACTCCTGCATCCTGCGTTCTATTTTCCAAAATCACGAGACCGGCATTTTAGGGGTTGTTTCGACATTCGGGCTCTTCTTACTTCCTACTTCCTACTTCCTACCTCGTATCCCTAAAACCACAAAAGATGCTCTTCAACGAAAATCACCCCTGCCTAAATCGCAGGATCGGGATAGATCTTCGGCTCCATAATAGCACGCGTATCAACCGGTGTGATCCCTAACCGGCCGCACCACTGCGTAAAACTGTCATAAATACCTTTCAGCACGTCTTTTTGTGCGGGTGTCAGTTCCTGCACATAGGCCCGGCTGATGGTACGCACGGGTAACCCGCGCAATTGCAGAAAATATTTGGCGCTCATGGGATATGCCTGGTGAATCAACGGGTCAACCCGGGTAAGTTCCGATTGCAGCCATTGTACATCGGCCAGTTTGTGAGGGTCGGTTGCATTGTTACACATCCACACCAGGATCTCGGGATAAAAATTACCGCTGATAGACGACATACCTCTTGCACCCATTTGCAAACTGTACATCGCATTGGGTGTATGCGCATCGAAGAAATCGAAACCCGGCACACTGGCTATCTGCAGCTTTTCCTTTACTTTATCCAGCTCGATGCTGGTATCTTTATGATATTTCAACCTGCCGGTATCCAACAGGGCTTTAAACACATTGGCCGATAAAATACGTTTGTACGGCGCGGGGCATTCGTAGGTGCCCATGGGAATATTGGGGGTGAGCGAGAACATTTTTTCGAACCGCTTCAGCAGCACATCATCGCCATCATCCACATTGGCAAAGTGACCGGTTATGAGCACCACCGCATCGATGCCTGTATCGTAGATCTTTTTACTGAACTCCGCTTTATCTTCAATGGTAAGTCCGAATGAACCGGTGGCTACCACAGGCACACGGCCGTTCACATACCGCACAATATGAGCGGTGAGCTCCAACCGCTCATCTTCACTGATGCTATACATTTCACTGCTGAGACAATTGGCAAAAAAACCGCTCACTCCGGCTGCCAGGTAAAAATCGATCAGCCGTTCTACCATATCGAAATCAATCTTTGCCTTCAGGTTGAACGGTGTGATCATTACCGGAACAAATCTTTTTTCCATCAGGTTTATTTTGATTGTTGTTATTAAAATTTCAGGCCATTCCGACTTTAAAATTAAAAAGGAAATATTGTTTTAAAGACAATTATCGTAGAAAATCCATTATTTAATATCGTATTGAAAATGAAGATCTAATGGGTAGGCCGGCTGCTTTTTCGTAAGCCGGCTAAAAACTTGCCGGTCAGGAAGATAGTTAAGGTTCCTATGACGATGGTCATGTTTGCATGCAGGTTGGTGCGCAGCCAGGCATAATTATCGGGCAGCTGCCGCGAGAAAGTGACCCAGATGATGACCAGTACACCGATAATCACCGCAATCACCGCTTCAATGTTTTTTGCCTTTCGCGCCAGCAATCCCAAAAGGAATAACCCGAGGATGCCGCCCGAGAAAATACCGGCCAGTTTCCACCAGGCATCGAGCAGGCTTTTTACGCCTATCATGCCAATGCCAAAACTTATTGCCAGTACGCCCATTACCGCCGTTGCCAGATACAATACCCGCATTTGCGCTTTGGGCGAGGCGTCTTTATTGAAATACCGCAGGTAAATGTCTTTCAGAAAAACGGTGGCCGAACTGTTCATACCGCTGCTCATGGTGCTCATGGCCGCCGATAAAATGGCGGCAATGATCAATCCCAGCAAACCGCGCGGCACTTCGTTGCGCATAAAGAACGGCAATACCCGGTCGCCATAATCGGCCGGCGACAAATTAGCCAGTGCAATATTTTTTTCGGCCGCCACCTGTTGCTGCAGGGGCAATATCAATTCAGGATGCTGATTATAATAAGCGTACAACGCGGTGCCGATAAAAAAGAACAGCATGCTTACCGGTACGTAGAACACCACGCACATCCATATACTGCGGCTGGCATCGCGGCTGTTACGCGCAGTGTGGTACCGCTGTATATAGTTTTGATCGATACCAAAATTGTTGAGATTGATAAAAAAACCGTACAGGAAAATGACCCAGAAAGTAGACATGGAAAAACCCGGGAAGCTGAAACTGCCCAAACTGAATTTGTCATTGGCTTTACCGGTGTCAACGATATATTCAAAACCACCATCGAGTTGCGAAACGATCAGGTACAGGATCAACAAAGCGCCGAGGGTTTTAATTACCGCCTGAACCACTTCCGTCCAGATAACCGCTTTCATACCGCCCATCATCGTGTAAACAATAATACAGATGCCGGTGGTGATCATGATTGCCGGCATTGAATAACCGGTAAGCGCTTTTAGCGTAAGTGCAATGGAATAGAAGATGGTGCCCATGCGTGCCAGTTGGATCAGCACAAAACAGATCATGGCATAGGTGCGCGCCCAGGGACCGAAACGTTCTTCCAGATGCGTATAAGCGCTGATAGCCTCGCTGTTGCGGTAAAACGGCACAAAGAATTTTGAAGCGATAATTGCGGCGAACGGCATCGACAGACTGAAGACAAATGAATTCCAGTTGGCGCCAAAAGATTTGCCGGGGTCGCCCAAAAAGGTAATGGCGCTTAAAAAAGTAGCGTAAAACGACATGCCCAACGCCCAGCCCGGAATGGCGCCGGAGGCTACGGTATATTGTTCTGCTTCCTTATTCCTTCCACTTAAAATTATACCCACCGCTATCATGGCGGCGAAGTATATGGCTATAATTGTTAAATCTACAATTGGTAAATGATTCATACAAGCAATCTGTCACTTGCAGTAAATGTATGGATAAATAGTCAATTGACAATAGGCAATGATCTAAGACGACGGCCTGGTGACAATAAACAAAAAATCAAATGTGCGCTCATTAAAAGGGCATTAATTAACAACACTGGAAAAAAAGAGACTGCGCCTGTAACGCAGGTTAACTGCTCGTTAAGCAGCGGACGAATCGTTGAAACAATCGCAACAATCTGCTTATTTGTCTATTAATTAACGGCGTTGATAGATTATAACTTTTGTTTGCACAGGTGGTAAATACATTTGAACGTCTCATAACACCATTTAAAATATATTCATTACATGACAAGCCAACCCTTTAACAAATTCCGTATTATGATGAAGTGTACAATGGTAACTTTAACCCTTTTTTGCACGGTTGCAGCCAACGCACAAACATGGCATTTCGGCCTGAAAGCCGATATCAGTTATTCGGCCCTGAAAGGAAACGGTATAAAGAATAAGTTCTCGCCCGGTTTCCAGGCAGGTGGTTTTGCCACATACAACATCACCAGACAGTGGGCTATTCAACCTGAGTTATTATACACCTTTTCGCAGTATAAAAAAGGTAGTGACTTTTTAACCTATTACAATAACTATGGAAGAAGCGCTGCGGGTGAGAACATCAATCTGGCTTCTATCAGCGTTCCACTGCTGGTGCGTTATAACCTGAATAAAACGCTGAGCTTTCTGGCAGGCCCGCAATACAGTTACCTGATCTGGGAAGATGAGAACCTGTTGAAGAACGACAGGCAGGCATTTAAGAATACCGAATTCAGCGCCAACATAGGCGTGCAGGTGAATATTGAGAAGGTTGGTTTTTATGCGCGGTATAATAAAGGTCTTTCAGACATCAATGACGTTGATGACCGCTACGAATGGAAATCGAATCACGTTCAGGTGGGGGTTGCTGTACGTTTAAAGTAAATTCGATAATGTGATAATTTGATAATTCGATAATGGAGCTATTATCGGAAATGCTGATAAAATTCAAATGTAAAATGCAGGCAGAAAGCTAATCTGTATTCTGTATTTCATTATCACATTATCGAATTATCACATTAGCTAATTGGCTGTATGATAATTCAACATGATTTACATACCCGGTGCAAATGCCTTTGACAATGATCTTTTCGCCGGGTTTTACCGGTTTGGCTGCAGGTGATAATTGACTTAATGAACAGGCCACACCGCACAATGGATTACCGGTGTTCAATATAACAACCGGCGCACCATACGGTGTGTTCCTGACTGTAAGTACCTGGCCGCTCACCTGAAGTACTTTATTTAAATAAACTTCGTTGGCTTGTAAATGATCGGATGTGAACCGGGCATATAACTCGGAAGCTGTGACAGGTATACCGGCCTCGGTAGAAAGATTACGGGCTGGTTTGTTATAGAAGTAAATTAATGCATAGGCCAGAAATGCTACAAAGCCGCATCCCAGGGTGAATACGATGTTCCTCATAAGGCGAATTTATACGGTTACAAACAGGCCCTACGATTCAGCAGAAGGGGGGATTAGAATTTCACCGAAGGATATTACATTTTAACCATGGCCGAAAGTAATGCTGCCATTTGCGGAGGATAAGGTAGTGTGCGCTTAGTGATGTATGTAATTGAAGCGGGCTAGGAAAATCCAAAAATGGTGCCGGAGTTGGTAACTTGTTATCACGGTGCTTCTATGGAGGTTATTTTCAGGCAGTAAAACATTAATAATGGGGATAAATCAGAAACAGGATGTAGGAAGTAAGTAGCAGGGATCTGAATTTCATAGCTAATAAGCAATCGCTGACTTCCTAAAATGGCGGCATTATAAAAAAAAGATTTCAAATGTGGATTAAGTAAAATTACGAGGCTGAATACTCAGACTCTTCCTAATTCATACCTCCTACTTCTTACTTCACAGTCTTATCATCGTTAAGCCTCACACAAGTAATACGCTTACTACAAAGACAGTGTAACAAAAAAATAACTACAAACCTGTAAGCCGGATTCTGTATCCCGATAAGATCGGGAGGCTATCATTTATCTTGTCCGGCCATTACTGACCGGATCATTCTGCCTACCCACCCAACGTAGCCCTTTAACAGAGCATTCGAGCGAGCCGCTCTTCAACGCTGGTATACATGGCATTTCAGCATGCAAGGTTTACCCGCCCTGCCGGTCGCCCGGCAAAGCCGTGGGCTCTTACCCCACGTTTTCACCATCACCTTTCAACAGCAAGGTTGCCCTCACCGTTGAACAAGATCGCCTACGCTAAAGCTTCGGCGATCGAAGGCTGTAATTTTCTGTGGCACTGTCTGTTCCCTCCTCCCGATTGTATCGGGAAAAAGGACCCGGCTATTCACCGGTACATTGCCCTATGCTGTCCAGACTTTCCTCCCCTCCCTTGCGGAAAAGGCGATAGCCCGGTTTGTAGTTAATGCAAAAATACGGAATACAGCCTAAAGGCAAGGTATCGAGGCATAAAGGCAACAAGGCATAAAGGAATACAAAATACAGCTGCACGCTACATGCAAATACAGAATACAGACTAAGCCTAAAGCTGAGAGCCTAAAGAGAAGCCGGCAAATAGTTATGAACCTGGAATAAAGAAACCACAAACAACAAACCATAAACCACAAACCAATAATTGCGATTAATCCCGAATAAAAGAACCATAAACTAATACTGAAAATATATTTCCGTAGCCCCATACCCATACGCCGGGTGATACCGGTTGGCAAAACTCTTTACCTCTTTGCGTACTTTCAGTATCTCGTGGATCTCATCGCGCAGTTTACCGGTTCCCACCCCATGTATTACAATAAGCCAGGGAAGATGATGCGCCATGGCCAGATCGAAATACTTTTCAAAGGTCTTTAGCTGAACAGACAGGATCTCGAGGTTACTCATCGTTTCCCACCCGGGCTCCAGCTTTTCAATATGCAGATCGATCTCCGATTTCGCGGGTTCAAGATGTTGCCTTGTTTTGGCGGCATCATAGATCTTAAAACCGGCTTTTGATAAACTGCTGAGATCGAGCCCCGATGGTTTATCTTCATACGGCCTGTTCGGATAATCTTCGAACAACTTATACGAAAACGTTGCTTCCCCTTTTTTACGCACTTCCTCAATGCGCGTGAACACCTGTTTGGGTTTTAATTTAAGCGAAGCTTCATAGTATTCAGCCTTGTATTTATCAGGCGTAAGCAGCGAAAACTCAAAGTTGAAAACCGGACTGTCGTTCAGGTTCTCGAACGGTACATCGTGCAGGTAAATATCTTCAAATGAATGGATCTGCAGGTTAAGGAGCTCAAAACCGGTTTCGCCCTGGTAATTCAGTTTGTAGGTGAATTTATAACCCAGTTCGGTGCGGTTAATGAGGTGTACTTTCAATTCGGTGACTATATCGTCGCCAAATTCGTCATTCACCGTAACGGGGATAAAAGTGATCCAAACGCCATCGATCACCCGCTGGGTAACTTTCTTTTTTTCGCGCGGTAAATCGTCAATGAACTTTTTTTCCTTTTTGGGCGGAAATAACTTCTTTTCGGTAAACCGCTTAAAGTACGGAAAATCAAGCTGGTCGACATAAGCGGGAAACTTCACGCCCCGTACATCGATCATAACCATCTTGTTATTAATGATATCTATAACCTCGCCTTCTTCATTGGTTTGAATGATCACCACCTTATCGCCAACCTCAAATTTCATGGGTAATTATTTATATTCTGTTGATCCGGGGCATTTTACCCCAATACTGATTTTCGTGCAAAGGTACGGTAAAACTGAAGCAGGTAAAAAGGCACTAATAAGTAGAGGTGCAAATTTTGGGACTGCGTTATCATATATTACCGGGTATTTAATATTCCATAATGGTACTTTTTCATATGAAAATGGTGCTCCACCATATGAAAACACCCTATTTTCATATGAAAATGGTACGCTATCATATGAAAACACCCCGTTTTCATATGAAAAAGGTACTCCACCATATGAAAATGATACGCGCTCAACTCGTTTTGACATCATAGTTAATTC
>CBIHPC010000221.1:0-10249 GCA_966211305.1 uncultured Niastella sp. | reverse complement strand
TTACACCCAGCGCCATGGTGCCGCCGGTCAACCCCTTCGATAAACAAATGATATCCGCCTTTTCTTCCACATACATACCGGCGAATAATTTCCCCGTACGGCCAAAACCCGTCATCACTTCATCGGCTATACAGATAACGCCATTGGCGTGACAGGTTTTCAACAGCTCGTTCAACGCCGCGGCTTCATACATATTCATGCCACCCGCACCCTGTAACAAGGGCTCATAGATAATACAGGCGATCTCATCCCACGGTCCGCCATACGCCTGCGTACCTGCAACAGGAGGATCGATAAAGATCACTTCAAACAGTTTGTCGTGAAAGGCCAGGTTAAACACCCCGCGCTCGCTCAAACTCATAGTACCAAACGTATCGCCATGGTACGAATGATTCAACGCAAGGATCTTGTTCCTCTTTTTGTCACCTTTGTTCCACCAGTATTGCAACGCCATCTTTACACCTACCTCTACAGCGGTGGAACCATTATCGGAATAAAACACTTTTGCAAAATCACCGGGTAAGATCTCCAATAGCCGCTCGGCCAGCCGCACCGCCGGCTCATGCGTAAACCCCGCAAAGATCACCTGCTCCAACATTTTCGCCTGTTCATAGATCTTTTCGGCAATATAGGCATTGGCATGCCCGTGGATGGTTACCCACCAGCTGCTGATGGCATCGATATAGCGTTTGCCTTCGGCATCAATAAGATATACGCCATCTCCCTTAACCACCGGTATTTGCACCGGCATCGATTTCTGTTGTGTGTAGGGATGCCAGACTACCTCTTTGTCTCTTTCGGTTAATGATTTTGCCATGCGCGAATGTAGGGACAGTTTATGGTTTATGGTTTGTTGTTTATGGTTCTTTTATTCGGGACTTATGATGAATCGCTTGCTTCGCCAGGGCCGGTTTGTGGTTTATGGTTTGTTGTTTGTGGTTATTTTATTCGAAATTCGCTCTTATATTCCGGCCTCACTTTGGGCTTTCTGATTTCGCCTTGAGGCTGTATTCTGCATTCCCTCGTTGCCTTTATGCTCTGTGGCTTCTATGCCTTTACCTAATGCCTTCCAGTAAGTTACATAAGTTAAATATGTATCATTTAATTGCCTTTCACTCTTTTATTAAATTGCAATGCAACGGAATAGAATCGTTGATTGTCAACCACAGTACAAGAAATGGATTATAACAGGCTGGTAAAAGATTGTTTAAGGGGGCTGCCGGAGGCCCAACGACAGCTCTACGAGCATTTTGCTGAGAGTATGTTGGGGGTGTGCTATCGCTATACCAAGTCTGTTGCCGATGCAGAAGATGTGCTGCAGGAAGGCTTTATAAAGATCTTCCGCAACCTGCACCAGTTTAAATTCGAAGGCGAGCTGGGAGGCTGGATCCGCCGCATTATGGTGAATACAGCATTAAACTATCTCAAAAAGAACAGCCGGTACCAAACCGATCTATCCTTTACAGAAACGAGCCTGCACCCGGTTTCCGATGATAACCCCGAAGTGACATTGCAGGCCAAAGACCTGGCCGAGATCATTCGCCAGTTGCCGGCCGGCTACCAGACTGTGTTCAACCTGCATGCCGTTGAAGGGTTCTCTCATGTAGAGATCGGAAAAATGCTTGGTATTAACGAGGGAACTTCCCGGTCACAATATGCCCGCGCCCGCGCATTATTGATAAGCTGGTTAAAAAAAACGACCGTAGAAACAAAAAAGGAATCGTATGTCCGACCATGAATTTGAGAAACAGGTACATCAGAAGCTGCAGGAGCTAAAGCTGCGTCCTTCTGAGAGTGTATGGATGGAGGTGGAAAAAAACATCCGTCAGCACAAACGCCGCCGCCGCTTTTTGTGGTTGTGGTCTGCTGCCCTTTTAGTTGCGCTCACTACCAGCGGGGTAGTATTATATAATTATACCAGCGATCACAGGCATACGCCTGAAATGGCAAATTCCACACTGGAGTCATTGTCACCATCTGCATTATCATCATCTTCTTCAAACCAAACCAATAAAACCGTATCGCCTAATTCTACTACTGCCAATACAAACGATCATACAACACAGGTTTCACCGGTTCAACCCGACGGGGGCAACGCGGGATCTGTGCCTGCTTATAATGAACCGGTAAATGTAACCGAACCGGCACCGGCAACAGTGCCGGGCGTAAGCGGTCAGCCGGGGTCAATTCCACCGGCAGCGCCTGTAACGGCTTTGGAGCCTGCAGGTTCAAATGAAAAGCAGCCGGCCATTGCAGCAGGATCAGCAACTACCACAAAAGAAACAATCGGCGCCAATAATAAAAAGCCGGTGAAAAGCGGGGCTGCGTTGCCTTTGTTAACGCACCATCAACAGCGGGCCGGCAAAAAGAAAACTGCGCCGGTAGTAACCAAACAGGAAGTAGCGGCTGGGGCAGAACCGGGGGAAGCGGCAGTCACTAATAACTTTAAACCGGATGAAACCCCCGCGGCGTTGAAGATAACCATACCTGCATTGGTACCTGAAACCGAACCTATTGTTACCAGCAAGGCGGCTACTGATGGGTTCAATATAAAGGCGCATTTACTGATGCCCGATTCGGCAAGCGCCGGCAACGCCGTTGCCGCCATGCCTATTCAGCGTAAAACGCCTTCTTTATGGCATTGGGGCGTTAAGGCCGATGCCGGTTATTCGCGCATTTCGGTTAGCAAATTATTCCAGTTGCGTGGCTTGTTAGGCACCGATAAATCGTATGCCGAAGACCTGGCTGCGCGCAGTTATTCCAGCCCTAACAGTGTGGGCGCAAATAACCAGTTCCTGAATGTATCTGCCAATGCCGTACCTGTAAAAAAAGTGGCTTCACCCATTCAGCCCGATTTTGCAGCATCTGTAGGGGTATTTATTCAACGTACCTTATCGCCGCGCTTGAAAGTGTCGGTTGGGTTGGAATATTCTTATATGAGCGTTAATACCCAGGTGGGTAAAAGGTACGATTCATCAATAGCGGTGAACGTTGGCGCCAACTCCCTGAAGGTAATACCTGAATTTTATGATAGTCCGGGTTACATTGATACTGCCAGCGGCAGGTTCCCCAGCGTGCAATGGCAGGGGCAGGCGCCGGGCCAGAACCAGGGCTGGGAGTATTATAGCCAGAAACAACGATACCGGTTCCACTATATAGAAATACCCATCATGCTGAACTGGCAGATAAATAAAGGCAGAAGATTACCGCCGATTGCATTTGAAGGCGGCGTGTCTGTCGGCCGCCTGTTTGCGGTTGATGCGTTGCATTATGAAGGCGTAAAAGGCGTTTACTACGAGGATAATAGTTTGTTCAACAGAACACAGTTCAACTTTGTTACCGGTTTAAGCGTAGGGCTGTTGCAGAAAAGCAAACACCCGCTGTGGATCGGTCCCGACCTGCGTTACTCACTCAATGGACTGGTTAAGAAAGAAGTTTCCACGGGACAATACCTGTGGTCGACCGGCATCAGCTTTAAAATGTTGCTGGGAAAATTATAAATAGAATTACTGCAAAAATTACAGGCGCTAGGCAACGGTTACTCCTTACTGTTTGTCAGTTAATAAAACGCTAAACTTATGAAACGGCATCTTTTGTCGGTTTTACAGTTAACCATTACTGTAATGCTGGTTGCTGCTTTGTCGGGTTGCGACAAAGAAAAAGCACTCCAAACCTATACCTGGTATGAACCTAATTACAAAACGCTAACCGAAGTGCGCGCCGATATGAAAAGCGGTCCGGCACAGGGTTTGAAACGCCCCGGTAAAATTTACATTTTTGGAAATTATATTTTCCTGAATGAGCTGGATGAAGGCATTCACATCTTCGATAACACACAGCCTTCATCGCCGAAGAACCTCGCCTTTATTCCCATTCCCGGGAATGTTGACCTGGCTGTATCAGGTAATGTATTATATGCCGATTCATACAGCGACCTGGTGACCTTCGATATCACCGACCCCAAAGCGGTAAAGCCGCTCAAGTTCATGAACAATGCATTCCCGCATCGTAACATGTACTACCAATATAACAATAGCGGCGGTACGCGGCCGGTAAACACCGATAGCATACAGGTGGTAGTTAGCTACACGCGCCACGATACCACCATGGCTTATAATCCCCGGCCTATTGGTATTTATATGGATGCCATGCTGTACTCCAGCGCCGCGAGCGCTACGCCCGGCAAGAGCGGACAGGGTGGTTCCATGGCGCGGTTCACACTAATGAACAATTACATGTACACGGTGTCAACCTCTTCGCTGTCGACCTGGAATATTTCGAACCCGAAAGATCCGCAGTTCGTAAATACTTCGGTGATCGGTAACCAGTTTATAGAAACCATTTATCCGTTTAAGAATAAATTATTCATCGGTTCTACCCAGGGCATGTTCATCTATGATGTATCAACGGCCGGCAACCCCGTTAAACAGGGCTCGTTCACACATGTTCGCAGCTGCGATCCCGTGGTGGCCGACGATACAAAGGCCTGGGTTACCCTGCGTTCGGGTACTGCCTGCGGCGGTAATACGAACCAGCTGGAAGTAGTGGATATTACCGACGTTACAAAACCTTTCCTGATAAAGCAGTACAGCATGACCAATCCGTTCGGACTGGGTAAGGAAGGAAATACCCTGTTTATCTGTGATGGTAAAGACGGTGTAAAAGTATATGACGCCGCCGATGCCAATAACCTGAAGCTGATAAAAAAGATAGATGGCATGGAAACCTATGATGTGATTGCGTCGAACAACAGGGCATTGGTAGTAGCGAAAGACGGTTTGTACCAGTTCGATTACAGCAACGTCAATAACATTCGTTTACTGAGTAAAATCGGCCTTGCCTCAGGCAAATAATTTCAGGTTATGCAAAAAAGATTGCTTCTTCTTTGGTTTTTTATCGGGTTTGTTCTTATAACCAGTGCACAGGAAGCAAAACAGGAACGGCCGGCCAAAAAAGGCTGTTCCTGTTCTTTTTCTTCCATTGTTCAGGCCGGCGTATTGAATGGTTCCAAAGGCGTAAACTTTCAAATGCAAGCCATTAACGGTATTAGATACAAAACCTGGTTTGCCGGGGTAGGGGTGGGCGTTGATAATTATTACCGTGGCGGTGTTCCCGTTTTTTTCGACGTCCGCAAATATATCCTGAAAAAAAGCACCACCCCTTTTGTGTATGGCGATATCGGCGTTCATTTTGTGAGTGACAAAAAGGACGTGACCAACAGCTGGTTTGAAGACCGGTACCACAATGGCTTTTATTCTGAAGCGGGAGTGGGTTATAAATTCGGATTTCAGGGAAAAGACCGGTGGGTGATCAGCGCCGGTTATAGTTATAAATACGTGAAGCGCCTGAATGTGAATATTTGGGAATGCCCAACTTCACGTTGTAACGAACTATATTATACGTATAAGAATTATCTGCACAGGTATGCCATGAAGATCGGAATACAGTTATAGTTTGTGGTTTGTAGTTTGTTGTTTGTGGTTATTCATATTCGTGAAGGCTGATTAATTGCAGGTAACCTGAACTGCTGAAAAATCGGGATATTCAAATTGGGGAGAAGCTTCAAAGCGCGCCAGCAACAACAAACTACAAACCATAAACCACAAACTGCTGAATTCATCTCGTTAGTTCACTCTAAACCCAGGGTAGAATATTACGCTTTTAGAAACTTTACATTACGTTGTATACCCTGGAACTTTGCTCTTTTTAGGGGTGAGTGACGAAATATTTTTTTGAACGCTTCTTCTGTTAGCGATTCCCATTCTTTGGTGGTGAAATTGAGTATTTCGGGGATGGGTGTGAAGCCTGTTTCCCTGGTGGGTTTGGCAAAGCGGTTCCAGGGGCATACATCCTGGCATACATCGCAGCCGAACATCCAGTCGGCAAATTGTCCTTTTTTATCGTCGGGCAGCAGCAGGTCTTTCAATTCAATGGTATAATAGGAAATACACTGGCTGCCATTGATCACTTTGCCTTCGGTGATGGCGCCGGTAGGGCATGCCTCTATGCACCTGCGGCAACTGCCACAGTAGTCTTTGGCAATTGGGTCGTCGTATTCGAGTTCGAGATCAACGATAAGGGTGGCAATGAAAAAGAATGAGCCCTGTTGTTTAGTGATGAGGTTACCGTTCTTACCTATCCAGCCCAGTCCGCTCCGGTGCGCCCAGCTGCGTTCCAGTACCGGGGCCGAATCGACGAAGCCGCGGCCCTGTACTTCACCGATATGTTCATTGATCAGTGCCAGCAGGGTGTGCAGCTTTTTTTTGATCACTTCATGATAGTCGTTTCCCCAGGCATATTTTGAAATATGGGGAGTGCCGGCCTGTTGCGCCTGTTGCGGAAAGTAGTTCAGCAGCACGGTGATCACCGACTTGGCGCCAGGTACCAGTCTGGTAGGATCGATGCGCAGGTCGAAATAATTCTCCATGTATTGCATGTTGCCATGCAGTCCTTTATTGAGCCATTGCTCCAGCCGCCGCGCATCATCTTCGAGTTGCTGCGCACGGGCGATACCGCAATAGTCGAAACCAAGTTGGCTTGCAAATGTTTTGATCTGTTGAGTATGGTTAAGTTTATTGTTTATGGTTTATAGTTTATTGTTCTTTAATTCGAAACGCGCGACTATGTTTGGTTTGTTGTTTGTGGTTTGTTGTTTGTGGTTCTTTAAATCGAAGCTCGCGATAATTTTCAAGCCTCGCTTTCGGCTTTCAGCTTTAGTCTGTATTCTGTATTCCTCTATGCCTCGTTGCCTTTTCTTTATGCCTCTATGCCTTGCCTTTAGCCTCATTCCTCCAACGTTCGATATTCATCTGCCTTATATTCCTCCTGTTCCTGTATCCGAAACTGTTTACGAAACCCCGACGGCGTAAGTTGTTTTAATTTCAGGAACTGTTTATTGAAATTGGCCAGGGTATTGAACCCGCTTTCATAACTGATCTCCAGTACCGATTTCTGCGTATCGATCAGCAGCTTGCAGGCATGACCGATGCGCACTTCATTCAGGAAATCGACATAAGTTTTCTTCGTGCATTTTTTAAAATAACTGCAAAAGGCCGGCACGCTCATGCCGGCGGTGGCTGCCACATCGCTGAGGGCAATAGATTCCTGGAAATTTTCGATGGTGAACTGGAAGATGCGGTCGATGCGGTCTTTGTTCTTTGCCTGGAAGGTACTTACCTCCTGGGTGGAAACCGTTTCATATTCGTGGGCGGCAGCTATTGCCTGTAAACACTCGCACAGCCTGATAATGCGGGCAAAACCCTGTAAATGTTCGAGTTCGGTTAGCATGGGTTTTAACTGTTGCCGGGTGGCGCCCTGGATCTTCAGCCCCTGCAAGGCTACGGAAAACAGTTTCAGAATGCTTTTGCTTTCGGGCAGCTGCATAAAACCCGGTCCCCAGAAATCATCGGTAAACTGCACCACTACGGCCGAAGTGATGAGGTCTTTTTGCGCTTTCTGAAAGGTGTGGGGCAGGTTGCTGCCGAGGAAAAACACATCGTCGGTCTTGAATTCGCCGATATAATTGCCGATAAAGGCCGAACCTTCGCCTTCGAGGAAGACGATCAGCTCATATTCAATGTGCTGGTGCCAGGGCACTTCGAAATGCGGCGTGCGGTAGGTGCGCGCCACAAAGGAGGTGTTTTGCGAAAGCGGTAGTTTTTCAACAAGTGGTTTCATGCCAACAGGTAAAAAGGAGCACTATATTAAGCAAAAATAAACATATCGCTTATCAATTATATTAAAATAGTTTAGGTTTTCGAAAATAAAGTGGAAGGCCATCTTATTAATATCAGATAATTTCGATACTTCGATAAAGGTTTTTGGTTAACAAGGGCAGCAGGTGTAGGGTGCGAATCAGAACAAGCTCGAGCTTGCTGCCTTTTTGAAAAGGGAACGAGGCATAAAGGCATAAAGGCATAGAGGAAAACAGACTAAAGCTGAAAGGCGAAAGCCGAAAGCAAATACAGATGCAAGCAAATACAGCCGAAAGCGGAGGCTAAAGCCTAAAGCAATACAGAATACAGCTGCACGCTGCACGCGGAATACAGAATACAGCCGAAAGTCAAAAGTTTAAAGCCGAAAGCAATACAAAATACAGCTAATAGCCTAAAACTGTTAACCAAATAACTGAACAACTCAGTACTCTGAACCTGGAACTATAAACAATTAAGCTGCCATATGCTACTCCTAGGAATTGATGTAGGCACGTCCTCTATTAAAGTTTCCGTCGTAGATGCCCAAACGCAACAGTGCAAAGCATCGGCACAGTATCCCGAAACAGAATCGCCTATTATATCGCCCCAGCCCGGTTGGGCCGAGCAATCGCCCGAGATGTGGTGGGAACATGTGCAGCAGGCCATTAAAAAGGCGCATGCACTTAATGCGTATAATCCCGCCGATATCGGCGCCATTGGGATCTCGTACCAGATGCATGGACTGGTAATGGTTGATGAAAACCAGCAGGTGTTGCGCAACTCCATTATCTGGTGCGACAGCCGCGCCGTTGAAATTGGCGATAAAGCGTTTGAGGCCATTGGTAAAAAGAAATCCCTTTCGCATTTATTGAATTCGCCCGGCAACTTTACCGCCTCCAAACTGGCATGGGTAAAGGAGGAAGAACCGGCTGCCTATAAAAAGGCGGTTAAGATCATGCTGCCCGGCGATTTCATTGCCATGAAAATGACGGGCGAGATCACTACCAGCATTTCCGCCTTATCGGAAGGGATCTTCTGGGATTTCAAAAAAGACCGCATCAGCAAAGACGTGATGGAGCATTACGGGTTCGATGATGAACTGATCCCCGCCGTACAGGATGTATTTTCAGACCATGGCCGCCTGAAGGAAGACATTGCGGCATCGCTGTCCCTGACCGCCGGTATACCGGTGGCGTATAAAGCGGGCGATCAGCCAAACAATGCCTTATCGTTAAACGTGCTGGAACCCGGTGAAGTGGCGGCCACGGCCGGTACGTCGGGTGTTATTTATGGCGTTAGCGATGAGCTTACCTATGATCCTGAATCGCGCGTGAACACTTTTGCGCACGTAAACTATACCACAGAAGAAAAGCGGTTGGGCGTACTGTTATGTATCAATGGTACGGGCATCCTGAACCGCTGGGTTAAAAATATTTTTACGCCGGCCATCAGTTACCAGCAAATGAATAGCGAGGCGGCCAAAGTGCCAATCGGCGCCGAAGGCCTGCGGGTACTGCCATTTGGGAATGGCGCCGAACGTATGCTGAACAATAGGATCATCGGCGGGCATTTTCAAAACATCGACCTCAACCTGCATACGCAGGCGCATTTGTTCCGCGCAGCACAGGAAGGCATTGCCTGTGCTTTCCGTTACGGGCTCGACATTATGCGCGAGAACGGGATGAACCCGCAGGTTATAAGGGCCGGGAAGGCCAACCTCTTCCTCAGCGAGTTGTTTATTGAAGCATTTGTAAATACTACCCATGTGCCGGTGGAATTATACAACTGCGACGGCAGTGTGGGCGCCGCACTTGGCGCCGGCATTGGCGCAGGTGTGTACAAAACGGCAAAAGAAGCATTCACCCAGGCTAAACCACTCACGGTAATTGAGCCTGCGAAGAAGAAGGAATATAAGGTGGTGTATGAGGAGTGGAAGGAACTGTTAGACAATGTGCTAATGTGATAATTTGCTAATGTGCCAATGAAATACAGTTTCGTGAGTGCTTCGCATGATCAATTTAACGGCTGGCGAACGAATGTATACCAGGTACTGTTGCAAATTGTTATGAGGCAAAAGATGTAAATATTTCTCGCTGCCTTTATGCCTTGTTGCCTCGTTGCCTTGTCTGCTATAACCATTAATGCCTTATCATAAACAAAAGCAATCTTTTCTAATAATAAATATCAACATATGAAAGTAATTACTGGCGACAAAGAATTCTTCAAAGGTATTGGTTCCATCAAATACGAAGGCGTGGAGAGCGACAATCCACTCGCCTTTAAATGGTATGATGCAAACAAGGTAGTGGCCGGCAAAACCATGCAGGAGCATTTACGGTTTGCAGTATGTTACTGGCACACCTTCTGCAACACCGGTGCCGATCCATTTGGTCCGGGTACAAAACATTTTCCCTGGGATACCAACGCCGATGCCGTAGGCCGCGCAAAAGATAAAATGGATGCCGCGTTTGAGTTCATTACCAAACTGGGTGTTCCTTATTATTGTTTTCACGATATTGACCTGGTTGACGAAGGCGCCAACATAAAAGAATATG
>CBIHPC010000220.1:0-10302 GCA_966211305.1 uncultured Niastella sp. | reverse complement strand
TATTCAGTCCCTTGTCTGTGCCCACCCACAAATAGTCACCGTTCAGATACATGGTGCGGCAAACATTGCTCGCTAATCCCTGCTGTTGTTTGATATTGGTCACAATTCTCCCCTGTCTGTACCCCAAAAGTCCGTCGCTATATGTACCTACCCATATAGTGCCTGCTGCATCCTGTTGTAATGTGGTTATGCGGGTCCTTAATTCAGGCGTTTCTTCACCCAGGAACTGCACTTTTCCGCCGGGAAGCCTGCAGTACAATCCACTCAAAGTTCCAATATAAACAGTATCGCGGCTGGCATATATGGCTGTTGGCCGTTTATGCCAGATCGTGTCTGTTATCCTGAAGGTTTCCGGGTCCAGCATCAGCACGTTATCCTTGGTAGCCATCATCAGGTAATCGCCATTTAAAAAAAGTCCTTTTACGCAGATATAGGGGATACGCCGGGCTTTCCTGCCATCATACCTTATCTGTTGCAAATAGTTTGTAGTTCCATAAATTATTATTCTTTCTTTATAATTACAAATAGCAGTCAGCGGGTTAACTCCCAAATGCAGTATTAAAGGATTACCATTTTCCAATTTCCCCGTTTTTGGGTGGAGCCGGTACAGTTCATTTATATCCGATCCTACAAAAATAGATTTCCTGAACCTGGCAAATGCCAACACCTGCTGCACCATATTATTCTTCCTGAGGCGGATATTCAATACCGATGGTGAACTTAGCTGGTATGCACCATGCCCCGATGTGGCAAACCATATATTACCTTCCCTATCCTTCATTATACGATTCACCGATAGCCCGGGTAAAAAATGTAATGGCGTTTCCATATTGAGTAAATTATATATAAATCCGCCATCACGGGTGCCATTGCCAATATTATTTTCATCAATAAACGTCAAATTGAGGTTATTCATGTTGAACGGGAAAGAAAAAGATCTATCCTTCACAAAATCATAGACCTCGCCAATAGTAGTGTTTTTCCGCCATATCATGGTTTGGTCGTTAATGGCAAAAAATGAATAATGATATTCGTTGAAACGGATTGTCTTTCGCAGTTCGAATCTTTCGCTATCAAAATCATAAACCCGCGGGCCATCGCATATCATAAATTTGCTGTCGGTACCTGTACCTATTCCATTAATATATTCAATAGGCCGTCCATTTATTTTGTCGATGACTTTAACTTCGTCATTTATCTTCACCAGATACATTTCCTTAAACTCATGCATTAGCACATTTCCGGCCTTATCCTCGGCAAATCCCACCACAAAGTCCTTCACCGGTATCTTTTTCAGCATGGGATCATTCACCGGGGTATAGATCTTCCCTTTGTAATAATAACAGATCGATTTTTTGAATGGTACTATCCATACCCGTCCTTTTGAATCGGCAAACACCTGGATGATCTCGTTATCGGGCAAGCCATCCTCTTTGGTGAAGTTTTTAAAATGGGTGCCATCGAAACGGCTCAGGCCGCCTTCAGTGGCAAACCAAATAAAACCATCTCTGTCCTGCACCATATTATACACGGTAGAACCGGCCAGCCCATCCTTACTGCTGTAATGCGTATAGCCATACTCCTGGCTGAAAACAGCAAGTGGGAATAACACCGCAAACAGCAATAAGTACCCAAATGATTTCATGATCATGAATTAAAGTACCGGAAAATGGATGATCACCCTTGTTCCCATGGCCACCTTCGCCTCATCTTCCAGATCCTCTATCTGCATAGTGATCTTTTGTTCATGTTCCTTGTTGAACATAGCAATACGGTCGGCGGTTAGCGACAATCCTTTTGACTGGTAATTGATGGGTGAAATACTTTTATACTGCATAGCTGCTTTTCGGCCCACCCCGTTATCTTCCAGCACGCAAATCAGATAATTTCCTTCGCGTTTTACGGTGATCGTTACAACACCATTCTTATCGCGCCTGAACCGCAAACCGTGCCGCACACTGTTCTCTACAAACGGTTGCAGGATCATCGGTGGTATGTAATATTCCGCCGGGTCAACCGCAGGGTCGATGGATACTTTCCAGGAAAAAGTATCTTCCAGCCGTGTTTTCTCAATATCCAGGTAATTGGTAAGGTAATCGAGCTCTTCTTCAAGGCTTATCTCCGGTTTACTTGAAAAATCGAGCGTTTGCCTTATCAGCCGCGAGAACCCGGAAATGAATTTATTGGCGCCTGTAACATCGGCATCCATTACATATTGCTGGATGGAATTAAGGCTGTTGAAAATAAAATGCGGGTTCATTTGCGCCTTGCGCGAAAGTTGTTCCAGCTCGCCGATCCTTTTTTGAAAGCTGGTTTTTTCCTGCTCACGCCGGCGTATACGGTGAATGATGATCCATGTTATTAAACCGGTCACAGCCAGGAATACCATGGCAAGCAATACCCGGAACCAGGTTTTCTCGTACAACAATTTTTCTATCGAAAAAACCGTGGTAAGCAGGTTACTGGAAACATCGAATTTGTTGATGGCCTGTAACTGCAACTGGTAATCGCCGGAAGGTAGTGTGGGATAGCTCACAAAAGTTTCCCGGGTCTCATGCCAGGTACTGTCGAGCCCCAGCAACCGGTACCGGTAACGTATATCGCCATTTGATTTATAGGAAATACCTACATAATTAAACCTGATATTGTTCTTCGCATGCGCGATCACTGCAGGTGCCTCGCTGGCATCGAAGGTTTCTCCTTCAATTGTGATGCCGGTAAAACGCAGATCGCATCGGGACTGCCGCCCCATTTTTTCTTCGTCAAAGAAAGAGATTCCTTCCGGACCGCCAACATATACTTTATTATCAAATACGAAAATCGTATTGATAACATCCGACAACAACCCATCATTGGTGGTATATTTTTCAATGGGAAAGCCGGGCAATAATACATGCACCTTATTCAATCCCGTGTTGGTGCCTACCCAAAGATTCCCTTTGTCTAAATAAAGGGTCCGGCAAATACTGCTGGTTAATCCATTGTTGCGGGAGATACGTGTAATTAGCCGACCGTCTTTCCAGGCTATCAAACCATCACCGGCGGTAGCTACCCATAGTACATGATTGGCATCTTCACGAACGGCAATAATTCGCCCCTGAAACTCTTTCAATGCAGCGCCCAGGAAATGTTTTGTTTTATCAGGATCGAGACGGTATAAACCATTCAGTGTACCTATATAAATTGTATCATTATTTGAAAAAACGCAGGTGGCGCGGGAATGCCATAGCGTATCGATCACTTTGAATGTTACCTGATCAACAGCTAACACGTATTTTTCAGAGGCTATCAATAGCTCATTCCGGTGCAAACAGAGATCCTTAACAGTAAATTTTTCTATTTTTGAAGTAAAATGAGTGAGATCTGGCGATAATTTTGCAATGTAGGAATCACATCCGACGATAACACTGCTATCCCCTGTTGATGTCATGATTATCCTTGAGCCCTGACCCGTATGCCTGAAAACCTGCCGGCTTTCCATTTTTACCGCATGCAGCGGAAAACCATGAATGCTATTCAATGTAGTGCCGGCCAGCAGCCAGTCTTTATACCTTAAAATAGATATTACCATAAAATCCTGCCGGTCTTTTAATGAAAAGTGCAGATTCAATGCAACGGCCGAGTTCAGCCGGTACACGCCTTTTCCAAGCGTGCAAAACCACCAGTTGCCTTCCGAGTCTTTTAACATGTTCAGTACCCCAATGCCGGGAAGGTAATGCTGAACACTATCAGGGTTGCTAACAGACCAAACCCAGGCGCCATTTCGTGAACAGCTGGCTATATGCTGATCGTCGATCGCTGCAATATTTATAAACTGGTAGTTTTCAGTTAACAGATGAAACTTTGTCACCTTGTTATTGTAGGTTGATATCGTCGACAATTCACCCTCGTTATTTCGCCACACCAATAAACCATGGTTGCTCGCCGCATAGTTATAATGCTTATACAGGTATTCAACAGTTTTCCAAAAAGAAAACTTATTATTCATAAAAATATAGAACTTGTCATCCAGCATTACCCAAAAGCCTCCTTCGGAGCGACGGCCGATCACCGTTAAAGAACCAAGCGGGTTATCACCATTTTTCAGAATGGTGGTAACCTCCCCGTTGGCTTTAATTAAATGTAGCCTCGAGATCTCCTGTAACAGTATATTCCCCTCCCTGTCTTCTGCAAACCGTAATACATGTTCATTAATGGTTAATTTTTTCAATAGGGCATCGTTTTCGCTATTGAAAATTTTTCCTTTATAATAATAGCAAATTGAATTATGAAACGGCGCCAGCCACACCCGGCCTTTTGAATCGGCAAACAGTTGTATAATATCATTGTCGGGAAGCCCGTCTTCCCGGGTAAAATTTTTAAAATGAGTGCCATCAAAGCGGCTTAAACCTGTTTCGGTACCAAACCATAAAAATCCATCCTTGTCCTGCGTCATACAAAATACCGTAGAGCCGGCCAGGCCTTCTTTGGTATCATAACGTGTATAGCTGAACTCCTGGCAACGTACAACGAAAGGCCAGGCGTACAGAAATAAAAAAATCAGTAAAAAAGAACGTATTCTGCCAATCATAAGACCAGAAAGTTTAAAGCAGCCCGGTTCAAAAAAGTTGCGTCGCCATCTTCGAAATCACCAATCTGCATGTTTTTTATATATCAGGTGAAAATACAGAATTTTGTAAGTTGCTGTAAAATTGTATTATTTTGCCTAACTTTTTAAAAAAGTGCTGCTCAACAAAGGGCTCTGTATTGAGCAAAACATTTTAAATCAGATACATGGTTATTGGAAATGGTATGATCGCACAAAGATTCGGGGACTATAGGACAAACAATGACATTACCATCTTTGCCTCCGGTGTATCTGATTCTACAACAACAGAACCTGCTGCTTTTTCAAGAGAAGACGACCTGTTAAGGCACACCATTGAAGCTAATCCGGAAAGAACGCTGGTTTATTTCAGTACCTGCAGTATCTACGATCCCTCTATGCGTCAATCCGCCTATGTGTTACATAAGTTAAAAATGGAGACGGTCATTACCACAAACGCAAAAAAATATCTCATTTTCAGGGTTTCCAATCCCATAGGCAGAACGAAAAATACGCACACCGTCTTTAATTTTTTTATCCAGCACATCCTGGAAAAAAAGCCATTCGCCATCTGGAAATATGCATCCAGAAATTTAATCGATATAGACGACATGTATGCCATTTGTGATCACATTATTAAAAACAAGCTTTTTAACAACAGCGTAACAAATATCGCTAACCCGTTCAACTACCCGGTAACTACTATAATTGCTGCTATTGAGAACCACTTTCACACAAAAGGCATTTACACTTTTGAAGAAAAAGGCAGCAGCCCGCTAACAGACATAACGGCCATTGAGCCCCTTTTCAGCGAACTGAATATTAATTTTAATGAATTATATTTGCCAGGCCTATTGCACAAATATTTTAATCAATAATGACTTATAAAGAGGCTAAAAGAAAATTCTTTCTTGAACGTATTGGTATGTTCCCGTTTGTGCTGTTGGGCAGGATCTGCGGATATATTTTCCCCTTAAAAACCAAACACAATATTTTTCTTTTTTTTCCAAACACTGATATCGGCGGCGCTCCAATGGTTAATATAGATTTAACCAGATGTTTAAAAGACCAACAGCCACTCATTATCTTTTCTAAAAAACCTCAAAACGGACTATTCAAAGACAGATATGTTATGGAAGGTGTAAGAACATTGGATCTTCACCGCCTCATCGATAATAAATGGATACATTTCGTTAACTTCTTTTACCGGGGCCTGTTGTCAACATGGATAAATAAGCAGAAAGGAGCAATAGTTCTTGGCGGTGAAAGCCTTTTTTTTTATAAAGTGATCCCACATCTCAGCAAAGAAATCAAATGTGTGGAAATTTGTCACCTCGCCACCTGGCTACATTACAGTATTGGCCATATTGACCGCATCGACACCCGGATCTTTAGTACTGAAGCATTGAAACAGCTGGTAACGCAACAATACAACGATAACAGATTGGCTGAACACTACTATAAAAGGCTTTATTTTATAGATAATGCCATCGATATTCCTCAATATATCCCAACCGATAATAACAATTTAGAGATTTATTTTATAGGCCGGGGCGCTCCGCAAAAAAGAGTTCACCTCGTTGCGGCTATCGCTGAAAAAATAAACAGTAAACAACTGCCTGTAAAATTCAATTTCGTTGGAGATGTAAGAAATGTCATCGATACATCCAACTATCCTTATTGCAAGTTTTATGGCAATGTAAAGGATGATGCTTTGATGGCAAAAATATATGAGCATGCCGATGTGCTGATCCTGACTTCGGCTTATGAGGGTTTACCCATCGTGGTTATGGAAATGATGGCAAGGGGAAAACCCGTTATCTCAACGGCGGTGAATGGTATTCCCAACTACATTCACCATTTAGAGAATGGCCTGCTGATACAGTCAACCGATGAGCAGGAAATAATAGAAGAAGGCTGTAAATACGTAGAAGAGTTATTGAATAACAAGCCTATGCGGATGGCATTCGGTGAAAGGAGCCGTGCTATTGCTATCGAACGTTTTAGCAGGAAGGAATTCTGCAGATCGTACAGGCAGCTGCTCCAATTGCCTAACGAACCAGCTTTTTAAATACACCGAACAAACTTCTTCCCAAAAATGACCGGTCTAATTGCATCGCAATCCTGATCCTGAATACATCCAGGGGCTTAAATTGTTGACCCGGAATGATCTCGGCGGCGAGCGCTTCACATCTTTTTATAAATTCACCTACCCGCAGGCTGCGGTTTGAAACAGGTGTTTTCAATAACCGGTGCGACATGCCTTCACAATAATATAATAGAAATTGTTTGCCATACCTGTCAATCACCTCATTTACCGATGGGTATTCCAGCCTCAATTTTTTTAAAAACTGCATGTATTTCATAAAAGCATCCTGGTACAACATCCCATTCGTAGTAGTGGAAACGCTTTGATGCACGCGGTAAGAAAAACAATTCTTCAGCGAGGTAGCTTTATATCCGCGGCTCATTAATTTAACCCACAGCTCATAATCTGAAAAGATCAGGTTAGGATAATTAACCGGCATCCCTCCTGCTGCATCAAAATCGGCGGAACGCATCATATAACCGGTACCGGTACTATCAATCGTTCTTACGAACTGGCAGGCAATAAATTCATTGGCATATTGCACTTCGTCCATTGGCAAACTTGGCCTTACCAATTCTCCCTTTTCGTTAATATAATTAAAATGCGTTTGATATAAACCGGCGTTTGGATGCCTGGTTATCAGGTTATCCATTTCGTGCAGGTAATTCGGGAGTAACAAATCATCATGACCGATCATGGTCATGAACTCGTTTTTTGGAACATCTTTTATTCTACCCCAGTTTTCTTCAATAGTCAATGATCTGTCCGAACGATATATAGTGATCCGTTCATCGCCCAACGCCTCAATCCATTCAGCCGTTCCATCAGTACTGCAATTATCAAGCACGAGGAGATTAAAATTCATACCTCCCTGCTGTAAAATGCTTCGAACACATTCTTTCACATATTCACCGCCATTACGTACAGGTAATATTATGCTGTATGAAAACATGATTAATTATCATTTACGATCAAACATCCTGCGTTTTGCTTCGATCAACAATTCAAATAAATTCGGAAACCAGATAGCCAGCAGGTATTTCATTTTCCATTTACGCAGGTAAGGGATCCCGAATATCTTCCTGACGAATTTATTGAAGTTATCGTTCGTTATCTTTTTATCATATAGGTATTTTTTTATGGAGATGGCATAAGCCACTACCCAGCGACCGGTATATTCTTCCATAAGCTTTTGCAAGCCCGTATAATCGTTCTTTTTGGGCAACCGCTGCTGTATCCACGCTATCCATGCTTCGGGCACTATATAAAATTTCTCAAAATCAGATTCCGTAAACCCATAATTGGCCCCATGCACCACCTGATGCCCTAACGCCCTGTTCAGCAATACAACTCCTTCACGGGCGCCACAAAGCACCATATAACCGAAATCGGTATTATAGGGAGAACCGAAATCGGGCATACCGTCAACAGCAAGCGCAATTTCCCGTTTTACGATACCACACGACCATAACATGTGGCCTGTGTCGCCTGAAAAGAAGGCAAAAGGGAACTGCTGACCCGAAAAAGTACGAACAGTATCGATCGGTAAATCAGCCAGGCATGAATTCATTCCTACTTTTCCCCTTGATGGTTTGGCCACCTCCGGATTATTATACATTATATTACATCCCCCATAATACATGCCAAATCCGGGATGTTTAATTGTAAGCTCATATAACGTTTGCAGCATATCAGGATACACCGGGTCATCATCTGTTATCATTACCACATATGGCGAGGTAGCGCGTGCCAGGCTTCTGTTAAAGCTTTTAACCATACCAAGGTTCTCTTCATTGGTAAAGTACTGTATCCTTGGATCATTAAACGATTCCGCTACGCTTCTTGCGCTTGCCGTTGTATCATTATCGTGTATAATTATAGCAAAATCAGTGAACGTTTGCTTAAACAGTTCATTGATCTGATCTCTTAAAAAATCAGGCCGCTTATATGTAGTCATACAAAAGGTAACCCAGGGACTGGTGTTGTTCTTTTGTTCATAGCTGCTGCTCATTTTATTCCTGGTTTATTTAACACGTTTCAAATAACCATCCGGTGCAACACTTATCAACAGCTTATTATCTATAGCAGCGTCTATTTCAAATTTATCGTTCTGCTTCAGAAATTTCCAAACCGCGGTTTTAGGATTGTTTCCAATGCCCCAGGGACGTTGCTCCTTAAAATAACCTTCCGGCAGATCTTCTACAATGGTGTCGAACACCACTATGTAAGAACCCGGGGTAACAAAGGGTGAATAAAGCTGCAACTCCTTCAACACATGATCTTCCGTATGATTTGAATCAAGCACTACCAGTACCGTTTGTTTTCCTTTCACCACTTCTTTCACCTGCTCAACCAGTTGCTCATCTATAGCTGATCCCTGGATCATTTTAATACGTTTGAACATGGGGTGCGCCTCAATTTCCCTGCGGTTATGCTCGCGGATATCGATATCGATGCCCAGCACTTCGCCTTTCCCGATCAGTTCAAGTAAAGAAGCGTAATAGATCAAAGAGCCGCCATGGGCAATACCTGTTTCAATGATCAGATCGGGTTTTATTTCCCAAATGATCTCCTGCATGGCGATCATATCCTGCGGGTATTGAATGATGGGGCGGCCCATCCATGAAAAGTTATAAGAGTACTGGCTTTTGTTCGACTCTATATTGAACGCCTCGGCCGCCTGCTTCAATTTATCGTTATTACCATTGGTATCGACGCGTTGTTTTCTTTCTTCAATAAATGCCTTGATCGGGTTATTCATTAGTCAGAATGTTTTTTAGTTTCGTATTATCGCCCCAGAAACGCATGGGCTCATAATCAGGGTACGGATAGTAACCCAGATTAAGCGCAATCTGCTGGTTTTTATGCGCCAGGTAATTGTTTACAAAGTCTTTTACAGTAACCGGTTCCCCACTGCAACAATTGATGATACCAGTAACCTGCTCCTGCAATGCGATCTTTACAATATATTCGGCCACTTTTTCAACCGGTAAAAAGTCGCGTACCTGCTCTCCCCCGCTCATGTTGAATACCGGTTCATGGGCCGCCAGCGCCGCATCCAACTGCGAAAGTAAGGATTTCGGGTTTTGCCCTTTTCCATACATATAAAAAAGCCGTATCCACTTAAGCATGAACGGGTTTTGCTGTTGTAACTGTTGCAATTGCAGCCGAAGCTCATTCTTGGCCCGTGCATAGGCATTATCTGGTTTCGCCTCCAGATCTTCGTGCAAACACCCTTCCTGCATGCCATACTCAAAACAGGTACCGGTTACAACCAGGCTGGTAAGCCCATGCTGCACCAGGTTTTGCAGAAAAGCATATTGGCGCGGTAAATTAATATCGGTATGAAAAGATGATTTATAATTTGGTAAGCCTTCCCATGCAAGGTGTATCATTACATCGGGTTCATTGAAGAACCTGTAATAATCAACGGCCGGGTCGGCGTCTTCCAGTTTAAACGGAATGTACTGTACCTGGTTGTACCATGAAAAAGTGCCGGCTTTTTGCTCATTGGCGGAACTGGCAATTACGGCGCATTTTTGCTGCACCAATTGCTGAACCACATAATTTCCGATAAACCCGGTAGCGCCGGTAACCAATACTTTTTTCATAGCACCTTATACAATTT
>CBIHPC010000219.1:0-10325 GCA_966211305.1 uncultured Niastella sp. | reverse complement strand
CGTTGATGATATCCTGTCCATCCATAAAAGCTTCGCGGCTGATGCGCCAGCCGGCCGATACTGCGGGAAATACGCCCCATTTGTTATTGGTACCCCACAACTGGCTGGCTGCTTCGCGGCGAATGCTTGCCATGAACAGGTACTTCTGATCATAGTTGTAGGAAAGCCTTCCAAAGAAACCGATCAGGTTGGTTTCTGACCGGAAATTCCTGATAAGGTTTACAAAATCGCCACTGCTGATAGCCCTTCCCAACCCTATGTTGTGCCAGCTAAAGATATCTGTAGGAAAATCCCAGTTCTCCATGAAATGATTGTTGTAATCGTTCTCCTGGTAACTGTATCCGCCCAACAACGTAAAGTTGTGGTTCAACAGCGACTTTGAATATTCAGCCGTCAATTCCATCAACCGGTCTATTGATTCGGCACCGCCTGTGCGGGCATAACCGTTGCGGCTATCCCTGAGTGTGGAAACGTGTTGTTTGGTTTCGGCATAACCATATTCCTGCATCCATTTCGAATAGGAGAATAAAGCCGATAATTTCAACCCTTTAACCAACGTGTACGCCAGGGAACCGTTGAACCGCGTGAGCGCTTCATTGGTTTGTCCATCACTTTCATGCAGATCCGACACGGGGCTTTGATACTCGAATTTGCTTAACTCCTGGAACCAGGTGCCATCAGGATTTTTCACCGGCGCCGTAGGGTTTTGCCTGAGGGCCTGCAGGTATTGGCCTGTATTGAACCCGTTTAACTTCCGGGAAGAACTAAAGGCATTTATGTTCACTTTGAGCCGGTTGTTGAACATGCTGTGGTTAATATCGAAACGGCCCGCAAATAACTGGTTGTACGATTTCAGGAATAAACCCTGCGCATTGTCATAGTTCAGGCTGGCCAGGTAATTGGTAGTTGAATTACCGCCGCGTACGGTAAGGTTGTGGTCCTGCGAGAATGGCGTTCTTGTAATTTCTTTCAGCCAGTCTGTACTGGCGCCCTGATCTATCAACTGGTTCTGCCGCTGTCCTGCAGCAATCTGCGCACGCATATCGCCTGCCGTTGACATATCGAGTTTGCGGGCAATGGTTTGAATACTGGCAAATGCGCCATAATCGACCGACGTTCTGTTATTGGCGCCGGCTCTTTTTGTAGTAATGAAGATAACCCCGTTGGTTCCACGGGTACCGTAAATAGCGGCGGCGGAACCGTCTTTCAATACGTCGATGCTTTCAATATCCTGCGGTGTGATCATCCGCAGATCGCCGGGAACCCCGTCGATCAGCACCAGGGGGTTCTGGTTCTGTCCCATCAGGGTCGACTGGCCTCTCAATATGATCTGCGAAGAACCGGTTGGGTCGCCGCTTGGATTCACCACTGTTAAGCCCGCCACTTTACCCTGGATCAACTGACCGGCATCCCTTACAGAACCTTTGATAAAATTCTCCGCCTTAACCGATGCAACCGCGCTGGTAACATCGCCTTTGCGTTGCGTACCATAACCAATTACGATCACTTCATTCAATCCACCCACACTGGCATTCATAGTAACGTTTACCGAGGCGGTATTTTCGTTTACTTCTATCTTCTGGGTCTGGTAACCAACATAAGAAATCTCCAGGGTCACTGTTTCATTACCCGGAACCATCAAACGGAACTTTCCGCCTGCATCTGTGGTGGTACCAATGGTAGTGCCCTGAATAAATACAGAAGCCCCTACTACAGGTTCCTTTTTATCGTTCAGCACCACACCTGCGATCTCGCGGTCTATTCGTTTTTCTTCAGCGGGAGCGGTAAGAATAACAGTGGCATTATTATTCGTGAGCTCCGGTGATTTTGCATCATACAGGATGATCATATTGTCAACGGCCCTGTAGGTGATGCCTAAAGGCTGAACGATCGTTTTCAGAAATTCGGCCAGTGTTTTATCCTGTACGGAAAAGCTCACTTTTCTTTTTACGTTAATGATGGTTGAACTAAAAACAAATTTGGCGTTCACGGCCGTTTGCACTTTTTCCAATACAGCTTTTAATTCTGTATTGTTAACGGTCATGGAAAGTCTTCTATTCAGCGCCTCCTGCCCGTTCGCAGGAATGGCGTAGGAAGAAAACACAGTAAAAGCAATCAGTATTTGAATGATCATTAATCTCATTGCTAACCGGGTTAAAGCAATAAGTAACTTATTTTCCATAAATTGTGGCTGGTTTTGAACGTGAATAATGTGAGCGGGCAAAACCCTTCCCGTTTTTTTAACGGGATGCTGAAGCCGGCAATACTGCGAATATTGCTGGCTTTTATTTTTGGCAGATGTTTATGTTTGATTATAACTCATATGGCAGTTTTTTTAAGTGAACAATAAGCAATCAGTTGGTTAAGGGCAATCTTTGGCCGCTTTCAACAGTATTTTGGTTCCTTTGATCTCGTAAGTGGCATTAAAAACAAGGCAAATACCTTCCAGTTTATTGAACAGGGTTTGCCCCGTGAGGTCGCCGGTAAACAAACAATTCCTGATCTTATCGTTCTCCAGAACGATCTCCAGTTCGTATGTTTCTTCCAGGTCGTGCAAGACCTTATGTAGTGGCGTTTCGTTATAATTGAAATTCGCTCCGGCATTTTTTTCTCCTTTGATCACCGGCACCGGCTGATCAACTATGGATGTAACAAAATGCCGTCCCTGCAGGTAATAAGTGACTTTCTGATTGGGTGTAATAATAACCCCATTCGATTTCTGCTGCACTTCGTCGAGGGTAACCCGGTCTTTATTTTCATACACCGCTACCCTGCCGGTTTTTACGGCTACTTCTACTTCTCCGTTCTTATTGCGTACATCGAAACTGGTGCCCAGCACCTGGGTAACTACGTTGTTACTGTATACAAAAAAGGGGCGGCTGGCATTTTTGCTAATGTTAAAGAAAGCCTCGCCCTGCAGATAAACTTCCCTTTTACCGGCGGCAAAATGTTTTGGGTAAGCCAGTTTGGAACCGGTATAAATGGTAACCATACTACCATCTTCCAGTTGTATGGTCCTGGGTGAACTTCCGGTATTGGTTTGCTCCATAAACCCCTCCATCATCTTTGTATCGACCAGGGTACCGGCGGTTAGCGTTTGCCGATTATTACTGAACCATAAGATCAGAGCGCTGAACAAAACCAATCCTGTTAAACAGGCGGCGGCAGCATACTTCCATGTCATCCTGAACCGCTTCCGCTCAGGCAAAACGATACTTTTTTCGCGGGATGCCGTTTGCAATTTGCTCCAGAGCCGGCTCTCCACCTCATCCATTTCCTTCGCACTCAGGTCTGTATTCTCATTGCCCAACAGTTCATACCACTGGTCTATGATCTTCCTTTCTTCATCTGTACAGGAATCATCCAGGTAGCTTTTAAGTAACTGTTTGAAAGCTTTATGGTTCATTTGAACAATTTTGTCGCTTATTAATAGTAAACGGAAGGCGCTGTTACCCTAAAAGAAATTTTAATTTTTTTTTGCGTGGGTTACCCGGCCATCGGCAGGCGGAGATAATGTGTCAGAAAAACGTTTTTACAACTTATGTATACAGCAGGAATACAAGACTGATGAAAATAAAGTCCCGCAAATTCAGGCGAAGTAATTTCAAAGACTGTGTAATATGATATTCAACGGCTTTTTCCGAGAGGTGCATGATGCGGGAGATTTCTTTATTACTCTGTTTTTCAAAACGGCTCAGGCGGAAAATGGTTTGTGTTTTTTGCGGTAATTGGCTGATTGCTTTATCGATAGCGGTATTTAATTCCCGCACCAGCAATGTGAGATCGGCCGTACTTTCTTCGGAACTTTGCAGTTCGTTTAAACCCGTATGCCGCGCCCGTTTTGAAATGGCGCTCTTTATGTAGTTGATGACCTGGTATTTTACGGCTGTTTCAAGATAAGCCGCGATATTGATGATATTATGGCGTTCGCGGCGGTCCCAGAGGTCGGTAAATACGCTTTGAAGGATGTCTTCCGCAACTTCTTTGCTGTTCGTTTTACTTACGGCCGCGTAGTACAGTTTTCGCCAATACCGCAAATAAATTTCCTTATAAGCAAGTTCGTCGCTTATTTTCAATAGCTTAAGCAATACGTCGTCGGCAAGCAGTTGGTAATCCATAAAGGCAGCCTCACTGTTTGTTCAAAAGCGCCAGTGAATTGATATACGTAATTAGTACATTTATTTTAAACCGCCAAAATATTATTACAGAAGAATCGCATTACAAACTATTTCAGCTGATCATTTTTTAACGGGAATGCGGATAAAACTATCGTTGTACCATTTTATTTTCAGCGGTTCTTCTGCATCCGCCATGTTTTCATCGCTTACATCTTTACCGGTGCCATAGTTTATCTGCGCAAAGGGATTTTTATTGATATTCAATACTACGAGCAGCCGGCTGCCCCTGTTTATTTGTTTACTTACCATGCGGGTCCGTTCGAAGGGGATGGTCTCTATCTTACCCGGTATCAATATTTTTCTTTTACTCATATCTTTTGCATAACTGGCCCTGCCAAGATAATACGATAAACTAAAATAACTGCCGTCGGGCAACACCTCGTACAGCACAACCCCGATATCCATATCCTTTTTATTGATGCTGGCTTTAAGTACACCCGAGAAAGTACCATTGATAGAAAAAGGCTCCTCAAACGGTTCGCTTATAAAAAACAATGCACTGGTATCGGTGAGCTCCTTTTTAATAATTGGATAGGGGTAATAATCATTGCTGGCGGTGTTACGCTCTGCAAGATCAACCTGCTGATGCAAGGCATCCCGTTTCACCGGCTTTTTGAATGAGAGTTTATAATAACCACCTTCCCGTATACTGGTCAAATACATCGTGCGCATTTCACTATGCAATACATTGAGCGAGGGAACATGCCGCCACTCATTGGCGCCCATCGTTTCATAGTTGATCTTATCTTTTAACAGCTCCGGTCTTTTTGCATTTTTCATGATATGATCAAGCCACTGGTACGTTATTTCTCTTGTATTGATAAGCGCTACAGGATCAACCGCATAATCGCGAAGTACGCGCACGCCACCCTGCTGGGCGCCCCAATGATCATACGGACCAATGATCAGATAATGATCAGCAGCCTTATTGTATTTATAATGCTCCTTAAGATAATGCAGGGCAGATATTTGTCCGTCATCATAATACCCGGTAATAGTTAAAACCGGGATGTTTATGCGGGCATAGTCGTTTTTGTATGGCACCATTTGCTGCCAGTAATGATCATAGCCGGGATGTTGTAACCAACGCTGCAGCCATTTATTAGGAGTGCCATCGATACTATCTATCGAGCGATATGGAGCGCCGCTGGTATACCATTTATATTGCATTATACGCCAACGATCCTGCTGGTTGTACGTGTCATTATCGAGGTATTTGTTATTGGTAACATAAAATGCCCAACCATAATTGGCATTTATGAATACATTGTTCTCCATGGGCAAACCCTGCCCCGGTATTGCCGCCACATATGGAACGATTGTTTTCAAAGCAGGATGAATATTCTTTGCGGCAGCCCATTGTGCAAATCCTGAATAACTGCCGCCATACATGCCCACTTTACCATTACTCCAGGGCTGTTTGCTGATCCAGTCGATTACTTCATTTACATCATTTACTTCCTTTTCATAAGGGACAATTGGATCGGGACTAAGCCGTTTTCCCCTTGCATCGGCCACAACACCCACATACCCGTGCGCAGCAGATCGTAGCGCTTCCTGCAGGTTACTATCGTAGTTGGCATAAATGGTAAAGAACAGGGCGGCCGCCTGTGGAGTTGTTATACTCCTTTGCCGTACCACTATGGCAGAAAGTGTGGCGCCTTCTTTGGTTTTTATAAGAACACTGTCTTCAATGATATAGCGGCTGGTATCGATCGACTGTGCTGATGTGCAAACCACAAAAAGGTTGCATGTCAACAGAAAGAATATAAATCTTGCCATTGCACTACGTTTTATAATGTTATTTGGAAACTAGATCCTGTTCAGGTTTTTGAATTTAGCCGACTGCCGTTCCGAAACATCCAGCACCTCTCCTGTTCGTAAACTTATTGCAAGCCTGCCGTTGGCCAGGGAATTAACTTTACTGATATAATGGGTGTTTATGATATGGGTTCTGCTGATGCGGAAAAAAATAGTGGCATCCAGTATTTCTTCCCATTGCCGGAGCGACCGTTTCTGCAAGGCTTTCTTATCACTGAAATGAAGGCGTGTATAGTTGTCGATCGATTCTATCAGAAATAGCTCGTTCAACCGTACGAAATGACACTTATCGCCATCTTTGATAAAGATCTGTTGAACAGTTTTGCCCTGCGCGCCTGAAGTAATTTCCCGCAGTAATCTATCCCGCACTCTTTCAATGGCTTTGGCGAAACGTTCTTCGCGCACCGGTTTCATAAGGTAATCGAGTGCATTTATTTCAAAAGCTTTTACCGCGTATTGATCATATGCCGTGGTGAAGATCACTGCCGGCACTTCATCGAGCGATGCCAGCAGATCAAAACCAGATGCCCCAGGCAGGTGAATATCGAGAAAGATAAGGTGAGGCCGGTGGGTTTCAATTAGTGTTCCGGCCTCATCAGCATTCCTGGCTTCCCCAATCACTTCCAGCTCATTATACATCTTTATCGCCCGCTTCAGTTCTTCCCGGGCCGAACGTTCGTCGTCGATTACGATCACTTTTATCCTGATCATACTATCGGAATTGAAAGAGTGGATAAAACATGATGACAGGACGTGGCTGATATAACCAATGCCGCCCGGCCATTATATTGCAACTGCAACCTTTCCTGCAGGTTCTTCAATCCAAGGCCGGCAGACTGTTCCGCACCAGTTAACGCACCCGGATTTTGCACACTGACCTGTAAGGCATTTTCTTTTCTTTCTACCTTCACCGCAACAAGGCCGCCTTCCATTTTTTTATCGATCCCATGTTTGATGGCATTTTCAACAAGGGTTTGAATGCTCAAAGGTGGGATGGTTGCTTTTTTCAAACTTTCATCTACTTCAATCTGTATCTGCAACCGTTCTTCAAAACGCAACTTCTCCAGTTCGAGATAATCCTTAACAATATTTATTTCATCCTGAACAAACACCAGCTTATCATTTTTAGCATACAATGAATTCCTCAGCAGATCGGATAACAGATCGATGGCGCGCCGCGCCGATTCGGGATTTTCAGCTACCAGGAATTTTATATTGTTCAATGAATTGAAAAAGAAATGGGGATTAAGCTGGGCCAACAAATTATTTATCTGCGCTTCTTTTGTAATGATCGTTAACCGGGCATTTTCCTTTACTGCATTTATTTCCCGCTTTGCGTAATGATACAGATGATATGCCAGGATCCAGATCGACATCAACCTTACACCCGAACTGAAAAGCGTTAACCGCGAGGTTTCAAAAAATGACCCGAAGCCAACAGAAAAGCCCGGCACAAAATATAACCGTACTAAATAAAGTTTAATAGCGATCATGATCATAAATAACGCACCCAGTACAAAAATGGCGGGAACGATCCGCCACACCAGCGCTTTCAGGTGCAGGTTTTGCCAGTTCCTTTTCAGTGCAAACACGCGGTAAGCATGGGTGATAGCGATACAAATTAGTACATCCCCAATAAGATCAGCCATTAACTGGGGGTAACTCAGGTCAATAGTATCCAACGCGGTATAACTCCAGTACAGGCCGGCGATTATCCAGCCGGTGACCTGGCATTTCCAGTAAAGTGATAAATTGATTGTCAAATGATATTAATTACAGTAAAATAATATCATTTCCTGCAGGCGGGAAAAGAAAAGTACAGGAGCGCGGTTTTATGGGGGATGAACGCCGGAAAGCCCCTGAATTAACAATGGAATAATCCGATCAGGCCGGCCAGTTGAACTACGTTAAAGCGCTGAAGGAAGAATTGTCGCAGGTTTGACCCACTTTTATTTAGCATACACCCTTTATATTTTTTTCCGGTTGTATCAGGTCCCACAGGTTGCCGTACAGGTCGGCAAAGACCGCTACGGTTCCATATGCTTCCTCTTTGGGCGGGCGAACGAAATGCACGCCCTTTTCAAGCAGTTTATTATGATCGCGCCAAAAATCATCGGTGAACAGGAAGAGAAAAACCCGGCCGCCGGTTTGATTGCCAACGCTGGCCAGTTGTTGCTCATTGGCGGCCTTTGCCAACAGCAGGCAACATTCCTTTGCACCCGGCGGAGCAACCAGCACCCAGCGTTTCTCTTCCGACAGTTTTGTATCTTCCAGTAAGGTAAAACCTAGCTTACCGGTATAGAACTGAATAGCTTCATCATAATCTTTTACTACAAGTGCAATGTGTGCGATACGTTGGTACATAAGTGGCATTTTGAAAGCGCCAAATGTACCATTCACAACATTCTTCTCCCGGGACGTTTGTCCCGTTCACCCCTACCGCACCTTCGCACAATTACAAAAGACAACCATGGCCCTGCTGCGGCTACTGGTATTCTGTACCAGAATCCGCCATTTGGTGGTTGGTGCATCAGGGTCGGGACCATTGTACGCCAGCTCGATGTCATTCAATGCACTGTTATAATCACGATGGCCGCCGCCGCCGGTGATCAACCGGTAACCGGGAGGGCAGGGCACAGTTGCAATGCCGTGGCTATTTCCAGATATAGAGAATTCATATCTGGTGGTTTTAAGATCTACAAGGAAAACGCCTGAGGCTTTTATATTGCCATCTACATCCAGCGCTTCGGTTGGTGCATCGGACTTATTGATGCCCACCTTGCCGTCAACCGCCATAATATGGTTTGCATTGTTTCCGTTACTTTGAAGCACAAAAGCCCCGGGAACAGCACTGGCAGATCCGTTTACACGAAATGACCAGGAGGCGTTATTTGAAGTATTGCGTATTACCATCCCTGTTAATAATGAATTGGAAGACCTGATCTCCATTGGGATTGACAGGCTGGTGTTATTACCTGCAAGCAGGAAACCGCCAATAGTGCCGTTTCCTGAAATATTGAATCCGCTGTTTAGCTGCTGCGTTTGCTGGTTACGGATAAAATTACCCGACTCCGATGAAGCCACGCGCACCCATTGTGGTGCAAAACTGGTTCCCATATTAATATATAATCCCGTGCCATAAGCTGACGAGGGATTCACGTTAAATATCATCAGGCCATTTGCCGGGGCAGCAACAGCAGCCACATCAACCCGTGGGATCAACAGGCCTTTATTGTTACTTTGAATGTCGAGCGCTGCACTGGCATTTGGCTGGCTGGTTCCTATGCCCACGCTCTGGCTATAGGTGGCAGAAATTAAAAGTAGCGCACAACATGTACTAATAAATATACGGTTCATACCCTTGTATTTATTTTGAGATTTGAAAGTTTATGCCAAATGGCTTTTGCGAAGGATGTGGAGTTGAACGCTGTAACACAGCGATGCAATATTATAATACTATTGAGGGGCAATAAACCACTTGTATGCAAACTGCGGGAATTTGTATGTGAACAACCGGATTGGGATGAAAGCGTTCAACAGGCCTGCCTGCTGCCCATTGCCCATTGGCAATTGATTAAGTCGTTCACATACAAAATATGGTTATTTACATACAATTGATCCCTGCACAGCGCAATGACACCGTAGGTTTGCATTTCGCTAATCACAAGTTGTATGCGGAATGTATTCTTCTTAACCATATTGTTATTACCGGCTGCAGTTTCGGCACAGAGCAGCCTGTACCTTACACCCGGTGCCACATTTTATATTGAAGCCGGCACAGCGGTTGCTGTCGACAGCCTGGTACTGACGCCATCAGGCGCATATACCATTACCGGTGTCAACGGTTTACAACGGTCGGCCACTCCATTGCACAATGGCAGCAACCCGCATATCGGCCGGGTATATCAATGGAACAATTCGCTTGCACCGTTTACCGGTGATGTTACTATCTATTATCGGGATACGGAATTGAACGGCCTTGGTGAGAACGTATTGGCCCTTAACGTGCACAATGGTAGCGGGTGGAACGCCTATATCACAAATGTCATTCGCAACGGCACCGGCAACTTTGTTACCACCACCCTTTCGGGAATTGCCCTGAATGAACTTACATTGGGAACAGCAGCCTCAGGCCCGCTGCCCATGGTATGGCTCGATGTGTATGCACAACGCCGCAACGGACTTATACAAATAAGCTGGAAAACCGCCGATGAAGATAATTGCGCCAATTACCAGGTTGAAAAAAGCGCGAATGGCACCAACTGGACCAGTCTCGGCAATACGATAAAAGCGAATAATACGACAGGTCCCAATAACTATTCCCTT
>CBIHPC010000218.1:0-10329 GCA_966211305.1 uncultured Niastella sp. | reverse complement strand
ATAAATGGGTATATGCCGGCGGTCCCGACTATCCCTGGTGGCGTTATGTAAAACGCCCCGCCCCTACCTACGAAGAAATGCAACTGATTAAACAAAAAGTGCCGGCAGCCACCAATGTAGCCTTCAATATCAGCAATAACAGCTATGTGGGCTTCGACGACGACGTCATCAACAATGTCAATTACTACGGCATAACTGAAGAATTTGTAAAAATTCAACCGATAGATATTGAACTGGGCCGTTACCTGCAGCCGGCCGATTACGACTTTTCGGCCAACGTGGTGGTAATGGGTTATGCCATTGCCGAAACCCTGTTTGGCAAAGCTGAAAAAGCACTGGGCAAAACCATCGCCCTTAAATCGGGCAAACGCGCCCAGGTGGTGGGATTGATCAAAAAACAGGGCAAAAGCATTGTGAACGGCTGGGAATACGATAACTGCATCCTGATGCCCCTGGGTTTTATGCGGGAAATGTTCCGTGAAAAGAACGCCAACCCCATCATCATGGTGCAGGGCGGCGAATCGGTGGCCATGGAACAGCTGCGCGATGAACTTACCGGCGCCATGCGTTCCATTCGCAAACTGAAACCCACACAGGAAGATGATTTTGCATTGAACGATATCGACGCCTTCAGCAGTTTCGCCAGCGAAATTTTTGGCGGCATCAACAAAGGCGGCTGGGCCATTGCCATTCTTTCACTCGTGGTGGGCATGTTCGGCGTGGCCAATATCATGTTCGTAACCGTTCGGGAGCGTACTTCACAAATTGGGCTGAAAAAAGCCATCGGCGCCAAACGCTCCGTCATTCTTACCGAATTCCTGCTCGAAAGCGCCTTCCTTTGTATTATGGGCGGGTTGATGGGTCTTTCGATCGTGTTCCTGCTCACCCTGGCCTCCAAAGCCATTTTTGGGTTTGCGGTGTTCATAGCTCCCAACATTTTGATCCTCGCCATTTCCATTTGTATCATCGTCGGCGTGCTGGCGGGCATCATACCTGCCTCAATTGCGGCTAAAATGGATCCGGTAGTAGCTATCAGAAGCAAATAATAACCAGAAAAAACTTTAGCCTGTATTGAACTTTATAGAGCTATAGGTATCAGTTTGTTGTTTGTGGTTTGTTGTTTGTGGTTTGTTGTTTGTTGTTTGTGGTTTGTTGTTTGTTGTTTGTGGTTTGTGGTTTGTGGTTTATGGTTCTTTATGCGAACAGTCGCTGTTATCCGGAACCTCCCGACCATTCCTGAAATTAAGTGATCTGAAAAATTATAAACACTTCTCAAAGCGCGGCAGCAACCACAAACAACAAACCATAAACCAAAAACTGTTCAATAGGAGTACGCAACACCAATAATTCTCTACAGTAAACTATATTTGTGGTGTGAGTATTACCATCTTAGCAATAGAGTCTTCCTGCGACGAAACATCCGCCGCCGTCATCCGCGACGGTGAAATTCTTTCGAATTTTATCGCCAACCAAACCGTACATGAACAATACGGCGGCGTGGTGCCCGAACTGGCATCCCGTGCGCACATGCAAAACATAGTACCGGTAGTGCACGCCGCCCTGCAAAAAGCAGCCGTGCAGGCAGGTGAATATGCGAACGAAGCATCTGTGAATGCCATGCTGCAATCGGTAAATGCGGTGGCTTTTACCCAGGCGCCCGGCCTTATTGGCTCGTTGCTGGTAGGCGCCCAGTTTGCGAAATCGCTGGCGCTGGCGCTCAATGTGCCGCTTATTGGCGTACATCACATGCAGGCACACGTGCTGGCCAACCTCATTGAAGATCCCCGGCCCGAATTCCCTTTCCTTTGCCTTACCGTAAGCGGGGGCCATACCCAGATCGTTTTGTGCGAATCGCCGCTCTCGCTGAAAGTGATCGGCGAAACCATGGACGACGCCGCAGGGGAAGCGTTTGATAAATCGGCCAAACTGCTCGGCCTGCCCTACCCCGGCGGACCCCTTATTGACAAATACGCCAAAACCGGCGATCCCAACCGGTTCAAATTCCCTGAACCGCAGATACCGGCACTGAACTTCAGTTTTAGCGGACTGAAAACCGCCATCCTTTATTTTCTGCAGGAGCATACTGCCGCCAATCCAAAATTTGTAGAAGAGAACCTGGCCGATATCTGCGCCTCCATACAGCACCGTATCGTAAGCATTTTGCTGAACAAGGTAAAGGCCGCAGCCCGCACCACCGGTATCGATCAGATCTGTATCGCCGGCGGCGTATCGGCCAACAGCGGATTGCGCCAGGCCTTTACCGAAATGGGCCAAAAGTATAAATGGCAAACGTTCATTCCCGCCTTTCAGTACTGTACCGACAATGCCGCGATGATCGCCATCACCGCTTATTACAAGTTCCTTGAAAATGATTTTGCAGATCTGGGCACCGGGCCGACTGCGAGGGCGGAATTTTAATCAGTTTATAGTTTATTGTTTATAGTTCTTTATGTGCAGCAGTAGCTGGCTTCCGGCACATTACTTTTTGCAGCAGTTATTGACGTAGCGAGGTTTGAAATAAAGAAGAATATTCGAATGAAGGAACCATAAACTATAAACCCAAAACCATAAACTGAACGACAACCCAAAACAGTTAATTTAATCAGGTGGCTAACTCTTACTTCCAATTCAAACAATTCACTATACACCAGGACCAGGTAGCAATGAAAGTATGCACCGATGCGTGTATCCTTGGCGCCTGGTTCTCGGCCAAAATTCCGCAGTATGCCACAGTGCTCGATATCGGCAGCGGCACCGGCCTGCAAATGATGATGCTTGCACAACGCTCCCAGGCCGAAATTCATGGCATTGAAATAGACCTGGCCGCATTCAGGCAATTAAAGGAAAACACCAGCCAGAACGAGTGGAAAGAGCGCCTGAAGGTATTTCCCGGCGACGTACGCAGCTTCCATTTCCCCCTGCAGTACGATTTCATCATCACTAACCCGCCCTTCTTCGATAACGACCTGCAAAGCACCGACGATCGCGAACAAATTGCCAAACACAGCAAACACCTTTCGCTGGAGGAATTGATCGAAGCCAGTGCCGCCAACCTGCAGCCGCACGGCGCCTTTGGCATCCTGCTCCCCTTTCATCGCCGGGAACATTTCAACAAACTGGCCTTGCAATACAATTTTTCGCTTATCGAAAAACTGGATGTAAAGCAATCCCCCAAACATGCCCCCTTCCGCTCCATCCTGCACTATGCGCGCAACCACGACGAATTTGCCCCCTCCTTCGAATTGACCATAAAGAACGAGCACAACGGGTATACCCCCGAATTTGTGGAATTGTTAAGGGATTATTACTTGTACCTGTGAAATGTACGTTGTACATTTCGCTGAGAATTCCTACACTATGAACGAGCGCCGCAATTCCTATGTAAAAATTTTACCCCTGGTATTCCTCGCCGGCCTGCTGATAGCAGGTATGTGGGTGGTACGCGATTATTATTACGATTTCGATAAACCGGGTAACCAGTTATGGTTCGTTGACTGGCCCGTTTCGATTTTCAAAAACGCTGCCATTTGGCTGGCCCCCGGCTTTGCCTTTCGCCAAATGAGAGCAGCCGCATTCGCCCTTGGCGCCGCCCTGTTACTGGTAGTTGCCGATCATTTTGTTTCTACATACGACATTGCGAAATCGTCGGTGGTGTTCAGTAACCTGTATGCGCTTTTGTTCAACATAAGTTTTCTGCCGGCCCTGGTGTTCGGCCTTGTTTGTTTTAAAAAACAAAGTTTCCGCTACTTTTTACCGCTGTGGCTGTTTTCATACGCCACTACCATGATGTATGCAGGCGGCGTATATCTCGATATTTCACCATATAATGGCTGGTACCGGCTTTTTCATGTTGAAAGATTACTGGAAGTACGCACCGGCGAACACTCCTACCGGGTATTGCAGTTATTCTCTTATTTATTTCATATCGCCGTTATTCCGCTTACCGTCATTATCGTTGGCGAATGTTATGCCGCCGCAACCGCCGGTAAAAAATGGAAAGGCCTTTTCCATATCGATCTTTCGAACAACTATTCAAAACCGGCAGCCATCGCGCTGTTCTATACATTGCGGCTCACCATCAACCTGCTGGTGATCGGGTTGTTCACCTTTCCCCTGGCGCATTTCCTGGAAAAAGGCCGTATATATTATTCCGGGCAGTCATGGTTCACTTTTATAGTGATAATGATCAGCGGGCTCGCCCTGCTGGCAGGCGTAGCGTTGTACTACCGCCGCTTTCTGGTAGAATATTTTATCAGCCATGGCCGAAAGATCCAATGGATGTTCTGGCTGGTGAACATACCTGTCATTGGTTTACTGGTATTTCCGTTTTTGGCGCTGGCCAACACCCCCGCAAAACCAGTAGAGGCAAGAACCCGTTTCTTTTTCAACAATGCCATGTATAATGTGCAGCCATACGCCATTATGGGTGTTATGCTGGGGTTAAGCGTTATCAGTTCCTGGGCCGGCCGCAGCATGGGCGCCTACAACGATATCTACTGGCTCCTGTGGCTGGTTGAGGTAGCGCTGTTCATCTGGTACGTAGCTTCCATCACCGGTTATTACGTAATACTGGGCGCCGCCGTACTGGCCGGCCTGCTTTTCCTCAGCAAAATGATCATGGAACTGCAGGCGATAAAGGGCATGAAGAATGCCTATGGCATCTGGGGTTACAGGTCACCAACCGGGTTTTTCGATAATGGAATGACCATGTGGTACCTGGCAGGGTTTACCCTGGTTCAATATGTCATTTTATTACCAATGTTCCACCTCTATGCCATGAAAACGGTACAGTCAGCATACCGTGAGCCCGAAGGTTCTATGGAGCTGGCGGGTGGTTAAAGCGGCCGCCGCAAACGGGAATAAGTAAGCAATCCTAATATTATAAAAAGTCAATATAAATCCCTATCTTTTAATCGCTGTAAACCAATATAATAAATAAGACAGTAATATATATTCGTGTATTATTAACTAAAAATCGAATATTTGTTCATCCGTATCCGTTGAATTACGGTGATATACGCTGGTTCAGGAAACATAACCTTGTCTGATCTATGGATTCCCGCGTTAAAAACCGAAACTTACATGAAAAGCAAACAGAGTTATGGTATTTCCCTGCTGTCGTTCGTATTGCTACTTCTTGCCGTTGCGTGCAACAAAGCCGATCATACAGACAGTGAGAGTGAAGATAAAGCCAGGGGAGAAGAAGTTGTTAATGCGAACCCTTTAACAGGAACCAATCCCACCTGTATGGATGCCCCCAATTACGGGGACACCATCCTTTTTACAAAACCTTCTACGGGCGGCGACTTTTTCGTTAACCCCGTAAACAATAACGGCGTACAGGGTACGTATTTAAGCTGGCCCGAAGGGCTTATGCTGAACCGCACAACAGGCGCCATCAACCTTTCACAAAGCGAAACCGGCGTACGGTACAAGGTAGCTTTCGTTAAAAAAGGCACTACCGATACCTGCATAAGTCAGCTGGTCATTGGCGGTATGACCTATCTCGACCATATTTATGCGCTCGACCAAAACGACACCCTCGCCAAACCCATCTTTAATGCCGATCCTTTCGGTCCGTCTATTTGCGATGCCAGCGACGATACCGACTATCCCGATAATAACAGCAGCGGCAATAACAGGTGCCAGTTCGATAATGCGGCCCCGGGCTCAAAAGCCAATGATCAAAAACTGCGGGTGCGCACTACCAGCGGTATCATCAACCTGAAGAAGTCACTGGCCGATGGTATGTTTGGTTCCAATGTGAGGAACGGCGATTTTAAAATGATACCCATTCAGTACAAACTGAATGACGCCAGTAATAATGCCACGCAGACAATAACCATACAGGTTATGTACTTCGACAAAGTATCGAGCATACCGCAAAACCTGCAACTGGAGGTGGCCAGTAAAAACTTCAGCATGTTCAACTACCAGGTGGTGAACGGCAAACCACGTCCGCCATTGCTGATCATTGCCGGTCTGTCGAGATAACTTTCCCCGCCCCCTCCGTGGAGGGGGTAATATATTTACTAACTCTTATACCTTATTCCTTTAACCATTTATCCTCCCTGCTCATGGTTAAATTAATGAGGCTTACAATCAATTGCATTTTATGGAAAGGCTGGCTGCCACTGGCCGCCTGGTTATTTTGCTCCTACAATACCGGTGAAAGCGTAAGACCCGCCACCATTCGCGATCTGTATCATAAGGCCATCAGGTTGTTCCGCCTGCCCAACCCCACCGATGCTACCGACAGTGTTGCGCTTGCCACCTTTGAACAGGTGATCGGCCTGGCTGCAAAACACGGCAATGTGCCCGATACCCTGTTGTTCTTTACGCATGTGAACAAAGGCATATTGCTGGAGGTACAGGCCAGCTATGCGCAGGCCATTGAAGCCTACCTGCAGGCCCACCGCATAAAACAACGCAACAAAAACTGGAGCGATTCGCTGCTATACGACGTAAGCGAGCATACCGGTACAACCTATTATCATCTCAATAACTTCGATTCGGCCAGCTATTTTTTGCTGCAGGCCGAAATGCTGGCGCAACGTTTTCCCGGGGTGCCCGAAAAAGAAAGATTGTATAACGACCTGGGGGTACTGTACTATGAGAATGGTAATTATTTACAAAGCCGCAACTATTTCACCCATGCGCTCGAGATCATCAACAAGAACCCCGAAAAAGATGCAAGCTGGGTAGTGAATATCGAAAACAATATTGCCGCATCCTGTTACAAGCTGGGTTTGTATCAGCAGGCCATCGCTATATACCAGGCGCTCTGTTCGCAAAAAGTTTTTACCAGCCAGATCTTCCTGAACATGGGCCTTGCCTATAAGGCCATGGGCAATTACCAGCAGGCGCTGCACTGGTTTCACCGGGTAAACGCCACTACCCTGCCCCGGGTGTACAACGAACTGGCGCATACGCACCTGTTGCAGAACGACACCGATTCGGCCCAACATTTTCTGAACCGGTTTGAACCGGCGGTGCTGGCAGGCACAGCCAAAACAAACAGCATTTACTTCGGCATGCACCATTTGTACGAAGGCGAAGTACTGGAAAAAAAAGAACAATATGATGCGGCGCTGCGCGAAATACAACAAGCCATTATCATTTTCAGCGGGCATTACAACAATCCCGATCCGGTAACGAACCCTGTAAGCTTTACCGGCACATTCACCTCCTTTCGCCTGTTCGATGCCCTGTATAAAAAAGCCACCGTATTTGAAACACTGTACTCGGTACAGAAAAAAGAAACGCACCTGCAAACGGCGCTGGCAACCTATAACAGCGCCATCGCCCTTTTACGTTATATTGAAAAAAGCTACGACACCGACGACGCCAAATTGTTCCTGAAAAACAATAACCAGCAGGTATACCAGCAGGCGGTGCAGGTATGTTTACAGTTACACGCATTGCATCCCCGGGCAGGTTACGCGCAGCAGGCTTTTGTATTGGCCGAACGCAACAAGGCCTCGGTAATGTTTGGCGGCCTTGCCGAGAAAAGCTTTCGCAAACTGCCGGGCATCGATCCTGCGCTTATACAACAGGAAAGAAATATAAAATATAATATCGCCCGTATCAGCATCCGCGGCGATCAAACAAACGACAGCGCCAGGCTGGCTGCGCTGGCCGGCGAAAAAGCAACCTATGAAATTCAACTGGCGCAGGTACAACATGCCATAGAGCAAAACAGCGTGTACTATCAGCATAAGTACAACGATGCGTATCCCCGCCCCGATTCCATACAACAATACCTCAACGCACAGCAGGCAGTCGTTAGTTTTTATGCCACCGGCAATGCACTGCAGGTTTTTGTTATTACAAAGAACGATTTCAAACAAACCCGCATCGATTCATTTCCCGTTTTGAAGCAGGCCATAACGCAATGGCTAACCGCTTTACAAAATACCGAAAGCGGGCGCCGCTTTAAAGGCGGCCCCTGGGGTGAACAAATTTACCGGCGCCTGATAAAGCCTGTACAGGCGCTGGCCGGTAATAAATTCGAATGGACCATCATTCCCGATAACATCCTGTACTATCTGCCATTTGAATCGTTACCGGCGGCAGACGGGCCCGATGCCAGGCTACTGCTTGAAACAAATGAGATCAGTTACCAGTTCGGGGCACGTTTTTTTGTAACGCAGGCTGCGCGCACACAGGAGCCGCCCGCCGTTTTTTCTACCCTGGCCATGGCGCCTTTTTCACAAAGCGGTATGCAATACCCGCATCCGTATTATGATTACATGCAGCAATTGCCGGCATCGGCAAAGGAGATTGCCGGTTTAGCCGGAAAGTCGTTTACGGGTAAAGAGGCAACCAAAGAAGCATTTCTGCAAAACCTGCAGCAATACCCTGTTGTGCACCTGGCCACGCATGCCATTGCCGATACGGGCAATAGCGCTGCCTCGTTCATTACCTTCTACCCCGCCACACAACAACCGGCGCAGGATGCCCTGTACCTCGAGGAGTTGTATGGACTGAATATGGAAAATACCCGGCTGATGATCATCAGCGCCTGTGAAACCGGTAATGGTCATTTGGTGAATAGTGAAGGTGTGTTAAGTATTTCGCGGGGATTTGCCTATGCCGGCTGCGCCAGTATGGTGAATAGCTTATGGAAGGCCGATGATGAAGCCACAGCCGCTATCTTACATCAATTTCATATTTACTTACAAAAGGGATATACAAAATCCAAAGCGCTGCGACAGGCAAAACTCGATTACCTGCACAGCGATGCGGTAAACAGGTCGCCTGATTATTGGGCGCACTTACTCCTTACCGGCGATACCCAGCCGCTGGTAAAAACAAATCCTTCATTCTGGTATTTGCCTGTTGGTGGCGTAATGGCCACAGCCTTGCTGGTGATGTTGATGATGCTGCGGAAAAGAAAAAAAAGTCGACGTAGTTAACACAAGTATACGGATTAAATATTGCTCTGATGTGTGTACTCCGGACTAGCATATTATGCGTTATCCTTTGATCAAACGTCGACTTTTATAAGTTGTATCCCCATACTATATAGGGGTGAATTATTTAGAGTGATCTAATTACAATTATAAAACAGTTTATGGTTTTTGGTTTATGGTTTATGGTTCCTTCATTCGAACATTCTTCTCTATTTCAAACCTCGCTACGTCAATAACTGCTGCAAAAAGTAATGTGCCGGAAGCCAGCTACTGCTGCACATAAAGAACAATAAACTATAAACGATAAACCCAAAAATGGTAACCGGGCGACTTTGAGGCCGGCCCGACTACCAACAGAAAACTAAATCATTAATTCAAATCAGGTCCCGTTTTCCAGGGGTGTAATTGAAAAGTTAGGGTTTAGCGGGCAAAACAAATTAAAAAAAATGCATTTGACCACATGACTGAATCAGAAAGCATACGAAGCCTGTGTGGAGCAACGCATGCTACAACTTAAATCAGAAAAAGATTAATGTATGTGACTGAATCGTGCACAATATAGATTGCCACGAAAGGATAATAAAAAAAATTCGTGAAGAAGAGACCATCCAGGTTTCTCTGCCTCCCGGTCAGTGCCGGGATCAGGTTTCCGATATCATGATCTGGTCCTCACGAATGCGAGGCTAATATCCGTGAAGATGGAACCACACAGGTTTCTCTGTCTTCCGGTCAGGCCGGAATCAGGTTTCCATATTATTGATTCAGATCCTCACGAATGTGTAGGGATATTCGTGAAGACGGAACCACACAGGTTTCTCTGCCTCCCGGTCAGTGCCGGGATCAGGTTTCCGATATTATTGATTCGGATCTTCACGAATGTTATAAATGTTCGTGAAGACGGAATCACACAGGTTTCTCTGTCTCCCGGTCAATGCCGGGATCAGGTTTCCGATATTATTGATTCGGATCTTCACGAACGTAGAGAGCTATTCGTGAAGAAGGAACCACACAGGTTTCTCTGTCTCCCTCCGCCAGCTGGCGGAAGGATCAGGTTTCCGATATTATTGATTCGGATCCTCACGAACGTGTAAGGGAATTATTTAAAAGAGCTGGTTCTATTAATTAGTAAAAGCTGTTGAAAAGAACGTAACCGCGAATCGTAACTTTTTTTAAAAATTATTTCAAATTAACGGCTCGACTTGATTTTCAATATCTTCAGATCGAGATTCCCGATCTTTTCGGCCTGCGTATGATACTTATGACCTTTATCGGCCCTGATCTGTTGAAATAATGTTACGGCCTTTTGGGTATTATTGCTGCCCAGTTCGCTCAGCGCCAGGTAATACTGCGCTTCGTCGAGGTACAGGTCATCGCCCGCCTGCTTATTGTTTTGCAGCACCTGCTCAAACAACAT
>CBIHPC010000217.1:0-10356 GCA_966211305.1 uncultured Niastella sp. | reverse complement strand
CATCGCCCAGCCAGATCATGAGGTCGCTGCCTTCGGCAGCCATTTTATTGAAGATGGCAGGATCGCCGTTCTTGTGTGTTTGTGATTCAGGGCGGTCGATACAGCGGGTGGTATCGTATATACGTCCGCAGCCTCCGGTTAGGAATTCAAAATCGCCGATGGTATTTGCGGCATTTTTAAGAGTTGATGTACGAACAGCCACCCCATTTTTTTTGAGCACAGCGCTGTACGTTTCACCAGCTACCAGGTTGGTATATACGAATGAACGCAACCTGTACCCCAGGCGGTCATCGGTATTGTGCACTACGCCGGACAAAGGCGTACCGGGCGCATTGCCGGCAGTAATTTCGAGAGAAAGCGCATCACCCGAGCCTGTGTTTGTTTTGGTAAGCACCCATACCCGCACCGAGTCGTTGTAAACCGGGCTGAACATAGGCCCGAATACAATGGAGTCGCCCGGTAATGATTGAGCGCGCGTAGATGTTATCAGAGCAATAAGAGCTGTAAGCAGTAACCATAGCCTTTGTTTGGTCATATCCGTAGGGTTATAAATTTACGGCAGCAAAAGTGGACTTTAAAAAACCTTTTAGCGGCTTTTAATCATTATGATATCTTTAATTAATAGTTAACGGAGTTGACGAGTTAACAAGTTGACGAGTTGATAGTGTTGATAAAGGTGATAGAGGTACTGGTTATTGGTTTGTGGTTTATGGTTTATGGTTTGTGGTTTATGGTTTGTTGTTTGTGGTTCTTTTGTTCGAAACTTATGATTAATTGCGGCCCCCCGCCTAAGGCTTTCGGCTTTCGGCTTTCAGCTTTAGGCTGTATCCTGTATTTCCTTTATGCCTTTATGCCTTTATGCCTTGTTGCCTTGTAGCCTTGTAGCCTTATTGCCTTATTGCCTTATTGCCTGACAGACGAATCAGTAAGTGATAGTAGAAAAGCTTTCAATGCGACCTTCTCATACTTCGATAAATGCAGCGAATCAGCCGATAAAGTTTGATTGGGTAAATCATTACCAAGGCCCGCACCGGCCGCCCCGCCATGATCGTAAAAATCGATCACCTGCTCCAGCGTTTTATATGCCCCATTATGAAAATAAGGACCGGTCAGCGCCACATTACGCACAGTAACCGTTTTAAAAGCATGCTGATGAATCGAAAGATCTTCCTGATACACTTTGTTGGCCGCCCTGCCTCTGTCGTTATCCACATTCTTCCCCAACGGGGTAGCCAATACGCCGATCACTTCGGTCTCACTCTCCCTGTAAAAAGGCGGCACCAGTCCGCTGAACAGCGGTGCATAATGACAGGTGCCGCAATTCGCTTTTCCCATAAATAAATTGAAGCCATCTTTTACTATGGGTGAAATGGTTTTCCTTTCACCACGCACATACTGATCGAACGAACTGTTGAACGACCGCAATGAAATAATATAGGAAGTAAGCGCCGATGTAAACTGACTGCGGCTTACCGGTGTTGTTTTATTCCTGAAAACGCGGTCAAACGCAGCTATATATGTTGATTCGGTATTGATCTTAATTAGAATGGCAGGAAAGTCGGTATCAAACTCGAGGTGGTTTTTGATCACCTGCCCGGCCTGGTCTTCGGGATCGAACGAGCGCAGGTCATAAAAATAACGATCGGCATATACCGCATTGATGAGCGTGGGCGCATTACGCTGCACGGTCTTGTGCCCGTCTCCTGTCAACGATTTAGGCATGCCATCGGTAAACGCTTTTTCGGGTTGATGGCAGCTGCCGCAACTTAAGGTACCGGTGCGGCTAAAGCGTTTGTCGTAAAACAATTTTTTTCCAAGCTGTCGCAGGCTTTCGCTATCCTGGCCTTCCTTCAACAGGCTGTAATAATATGGGTTCAGAAAATCGGCGGCAAACAAATTAGTGCTGGAATAATTAATGGGGGCCGGTTTGCCGGTAAGTTTTTCAGTAGTGGTAAATTGCTGTTGCTGGTGAACCCGCAGCAATGCCTCATATAATGGATTGATATATTGTTTAAGAAAGGTAAGCCGGTCGAAAGTTGAAAAATCTTTTGCCTGTAACAGAAATGTATTGGCGGTTGAAAATAACCGGTTCACGGGCTGAACCCGGGAGGCGGTCATAAGCGGTTTGGTTACCTGGTGTACTGCCTGTAAAGCAGCGCGCGCTTCTTCCAGCGCATTTTGCGAACCGGGCGTATCGAAACCGGTAATACCGAGCGTAAAGATCCTGATGAGCTCCTGCCGGCTGGCTTCCATGATCTCGAAGGGCTGAAAGAACTTTCTTTTCTCCAGCGCCTGCATTACAATGGCCCATTTCGTTTTCAATTCACCGGTAAGTTGCAGCGCCTGTTGGGCAGCTGCCTCACCGGAAAACAACAATTCATCGAGCACCTGCAATCCACGGGGCGCTATCACTTTGGGTGAATCGAGATAATGGTCCTTATCAAGATAGTCGAGCGGTGCACTGTTCACGTATGCCGCAGCCGGCATGGAATAATAGGCGTCTTGTTTATATGGGTACGGATCGGGATGATACAACGGCGGACCGTTCAGATGCTCCTTCACGTGCTCTGGGTAATAGTATTCAACAATGTATTCTATGCCTTTGTAACTGTTCCTTGTTTTTAACAGTTGCCGCCTGAGCGCGGCCAGTTTTATTTTTCCCGATGCATAAGCCCGGGCAGCGATATTCAATGAATCTACCTGAATAGAAAATTGTTTCGCCTGTGCGATGATAATGGAACGCAGGTCCGGTTCAGCCCCATTATTGCGAAACGAAAGCTGAAACAACAGGAATAACAATAAAAAAGGAAGAATAATGAATCTTTTTTGGGCCATGTATTTTTCAATTCCTTGCTGTTCAAACAGAATAAAAGAACAACTCAATAACTGAATAACTTAATAGTCTGTGATTTTACCGGTATCGTTAAGCGATTGTATAAAAGCAACCAATGATCTCTTTTCTCTATCAGTCAAATGCAGCGAATCCGCACCCAGCGTTTGATTCTTTATTTTCAACCCCATTCCAACGCCACCGCCGTTATCATAAAAATCAACCACCTGCTCAAGCGTTTTATAACTTCCATTATGAAAATAAGGCGCTGTGAGCCCCGCATTGCGTACGGTAACCGTTTTGAACGATCGCTCATAGATCCAGGCCTGTTCACTATATATTTTATTGCCCAGGCGGCCGCTATCGGCATCTGCTTTTTTAACCGGGGCCTCAGGACCTTCCGGAACGCCCAGCACTTCGCTTTCATTTTCTGTATATAGGGGCGGCACCAGTCCCGAGAACGTGGGCGCGAAATGACAGGTACCGCATTGGGCCTTTCCCATAAACAAATTAAATCCCTGCTGTACTTCCGCATCGATGGTCTTTATTTCATTCCGCACATATTTATCGAACGTACTATTCAATGCCCTTAGCGAGAGCACATAGGAGGCCAGCGCTTTTGAGAACTGATCGCGGTTTATACTGCTGCCGCCAAAACTCTTTTTAAAAAGGCCGCGGTATTGTTCATTACTATTGAGCTTCTGCAGAATGGCGCCGTAAGCCGTGTTGAATTCCAGCTGGTTGAAAATAACATGCTCGGCCTGCTGCTCGAGGGTGAACGCCCGCATGTCGTAAAAATAACGCCGCGCATAAACGGCATTCAATAAGGTGGGTGCATTTCGCTGCACGGTATGGTCCTGTACATTGCTCAATGATTTGGCACGGCCATCGGCAAACGCTTTTGCCGGATCGTGACAGGTGGCGCAACTGATCTGGTTATTGCTGCTCAGCAACGGATCATAGAACAGTTTCTTCCCCAACGCTCGCAGTACATCGTTATCTTCCTGTTCCTTTAACCCGGTGTAGAAATACGGGTTCAAAAAATCGGCTGCAAAAATATTGCGGCTTGCTTTATTCCAGGCATCTGCTGCGATTGCCGTTTTAGGCGCCAGCTGCAATAGTTCGGCATACAACGGATTGATGTATTGTTTCAGGAATGTCAGCCGGTCAAGATCATCGAATGATCCGGGTGGTTGCAGAAAAGTAATGGCTTCGTTCAGTAATCGAATGATCTTACCCCCGCCTTTCTCTTTGTTCATTTCTTTCAGCAAAGCGGCCGACATTGTTCTAACCGCCGTTAGTGAGCTCACCGCTTCCGGCAGCGCATTCAATGAACCGGGCGTATCGAACCCGGTAATGCCTTTTGAAAAAATACGAATGAGCTGCAACCGCATGGCATCGATCCATTCGTTTTCTTTTACAGGCTGCTGTTTAAATCCGGCCAGCAGGGTGCGGCAATGTGTTTTCAGCAGTTGGGCCAGCGACGCAATTTTCACTTTCTCTGCATCGGCATCACCGGTAACCAGTTCATCGAGCACCTGTAAACCTTCAGGTTCCTTTACAATGGCGCGACTGTCGTTGCGTTCTATATGAAGTACCGGGGCGCCGTTTATATGTTCTTCAATATATTCAGGGTAATAATAAGCCAGCAGGCATTCCGCCTTTTTGTATGCCAGCCTTGTTGAAAGCACCGCGGTTTGCAATTCTTTTAACCCGGCCTTATTGAATTTGAATGCGCCGGCAATTGTTTCCAGCTCAATAGCGGCTTTCTCAAACTCATCGGCGTAAGCGATGGCTATGGCGCGGGTATTATTGAAAGGCGGGTTAAAGGAGAAATGGATACAACAGGCTGTTGCCGCTACCAGAATACCTATAATATAACGGGTTGCCGAACCCTCACCTGTTTTCCTACCGATCATTTGAATGCACCAATATTAGACCGGCGAAATTAGCGCCATTAGCGCCAGACCACCACGGGCGATATGTTACGATATTGTTAGGTGTTACCGCACCAGCGTCATGGTACCTTTTTTCGAGAACGTTCCTTCGGGACAGTCGAGCTCAACGAAATATACATAGGTACCCGATTCGGCCGGATAACCATTAATGATACCATTCCAGCATAATGACCGGTCGCCGGCAACAAAATTGCTGCGGTCATAGACCTTTTGCCCCCAGCGGTTAAAAATGGTAAGGTGTTTTACAATGGCGATCCCCTTTATCATGAACTCATCATTTTTCCCATCGCCATTGGGAGTAAACCCGTTGGGTATTCGCACCCTGTTTTCATCACATAATAATTTCACCACCATGGTATCGGCAGCTTTGCAACCATACTGGTTGCTGACTGTAATAGTATATTCCTTAGTGGTAAGCGGTGTACAAACCGGGCTCGCACAATCAGAACAACTCAGGTACTCCGCAGGCGTCCATTTCCAGGCATTAACATCGCTACTGCCTGTAGCCTGTAATTGAAGCGGGTCGCCCGGCCACAGCTGCACGTCCTGTCCGGCATTCACCGCAGGTAATGGCCGTACCTGTACGGTGATATCAGCCGTATCGTAAAAACAACTATGGGCATCTGAACCTGTAACGGTGTATGTAGTAGTGGTACCCGGCGTAGCCACGGGGTTGGAGATATTAAGATCGTTGAGTCCTGCAATATCATAGATCCATTTATACACTTCCGCCCCACCCGCTTTCAGGTTAACCGGTTCGCCCTGGCAGATCTCCTTCTCGGCGGTAACAGTTACCTGAACAGGTTGTATAACCGTAATGGTAAGATCCGCTGAGTTCCTGCAGCCGAGATCATCCGCCACTTTTAATGTATACGAACTGGTTTGCGATGGAGATGCTACCGGGTTGGGTATCGTTGCATTGCTCAGAGCAGTGGCAGGCAGCCACTCATAGGTTACTCCGCCGCCTGCCTGTAAAGGCACTGAAGTACCTTTGCATATCAAAGGTTGCACCGGCGTAATGGTTATCACCGGATCGGGCCTTATATTGATCTTATCAGGTAGTGGTACCGACCCCGTGCATCCGGTCACCGCCTGTTTCATAATGAGGGTTGGTGAGTACAAACCCGATGCGAGATATTGATGAGTAGCAAATGTATCGGATGTTGACAACACGCTGCCATCGCCAAAATCCCAAACATAGGTAGCGGTATTACTGGCAACTGCATTCAATGTAACAGCGCTGCCCTTACATGCATCCAGCGTACTGCTTTGAATTACTGCCTCCGGCTGGGTGATGATCACAGAATCGGTGTAAGTTTTATTCACGCCATTCAGGCCATAAACATACAATGTGATAATGTACTTGCCGGCTCTTTCATAAATATGGCCCGGAAAATTTACATTGTCGATAGTAGTGCCATCGCCAAAGTCCCACCTCAGATATTTATAATTCTGCGAAGTGTTTGTAAATCGCACCAATACCGGCGGACAACTGTTAGTAGTAATAACATCCGTGGTATAGCTGAAAGCCGCATTGAAATTTTTCACCGTTACCACCTGCGATGCCGTAGAACGGCAGCCGGTAACGGGATTTACGGCTATAAGGGTAATGGTATAGCTTCCCTGTTGATTGAAAGTATAGGCCGCATTGGCCCCTGTTGAAAAATCAACCCCGTCAATCTGCCACGTATACGCCGTATTACCATTAACGTTAGTGGTATTTGTATTATTGAAAAAATTAACGGTACCGCCCGGCTGAACGGTTGTGGCAGATGCAGAAAACGCCGCGCGGGGACCGGTTACCCGTACCTGCGTGTAATTTGAAATACCGGCCGACTGACATCCCGTATTGTCGGTTACTTTTAAACTTACGTAATAATTACCCGGCGAACTATACCTGTGCGAAACGGCAGGGCCAAGTGCACTTCTTTGTCCATCCCCGAAATCCCATTCCCACTGCTGAATCGTTCCGCCGATACTTTTGGAAGTATCCCTGAAAACAGCGGGGTCATTAAAACATACATCGTTTGTTGAGATCTCGTATCCCGCTATGGGGCCTTTAACGACAAGAGGAACAATGTTGGTAGTATCTTTACACCAGGGATCATGTATACCACCGATATGGTGGTTGACGATCACCATCAGATCCTTCTTCCCTATTGTCAGATTGTTAAGTGGAATGCTATAGGTAGATTCAAAATGTATATAGTTCCAATTCCCGCCAATCACCGTACTTCCATCACCATACACTATATTGTGCACCCAATAATTATATTCATTATTCGCATAAGGATTACTGGGCAGATTGGAGATCGTGATGGTTACCGGTCCGTTTTTACATACTTCCGTGGCGCTTGCCGTGAGCAGGGGCTGAGGTTTTAACAGCACGTATGCCATAGCTGAATCCCTGACGGAACACGCCCCATTCGTAGTAGTAAGCACTACTTTATAAGCCCCGGAACCGGCATATTTATGTGTAATGGAAGACTGGTCTGTTGTAAGGGTGGTAGAAGTGCCGTCGCCAAAATCCCAGGTCCAGCTTTGCGCCTTTAAAGAAGTTTGTTCAAATGTGACCGCATTTCTAAGACCGTCGCAGGTATTTTTTACGGCCGATATTTTAGGCACCGGTGGCAGCACCTTGATAAAATTAGTTTTTTTCAGCGTATCGGGGCACCAGCCCGGGCCGCTTACCATCAGTGTAACATTGTAAGTGTTGTCATAAAAATACTGATGAGTGATCGATGAAGCAGCCAGCCCGCTGGTGATTGACCCATCGCCAAAATCCCAATAGTAACGCAGGCTGGCAGTGGAAGGTATTACAGAAGCGGCAGCGCTAAAAGCTACAGGCGTATTGCCGCATACAGGATTGGGTGTTGCGGTGAAATCAGTGATCTTAGCCTGTGGATTAATAGTAAGATCATTATTCAGGATAGCAACGCCCGTGCAACCCTTTTTAGTAGTATAGCTTAACGTAACCTGGAATTTTCCTGAGGTGTTATATGCATGTACAGGTTTTTCATCGGTTGATCCGGCCCCGTCGCCAAAGCTCCAGTTCCAGGAAACAATTTCTTCGTTGGTAAAAGCCTGAAAACCGATCCGTTTACCGATACAATCCCTGATACCCTGCCCCGGGTTATCGGGGTTGAAATAAGAAATATTAACCTCCGGTCCGGTTACATCAACATATTTATAAACATCCTTGGCACAACCATTGGCATTTGTTACAGTAAGTTTAACGCGGTAAATCCGCTTCGTTGTATAATTATGGACCGGCGCCTGAATGGTTGCACCTATATTATTTGAATAATCGAAATCGAATCGCCAATCCCATTTTACTGCATTTACTGTGGTATCCTTAAATGCTACATCTGTAGGAACACCACACATGTTCTTTATATCGCTAAGGAAACCAACGGTAAGCGGGGGTGGCTTTACGGTTACCTGTTTCTCAACAGTATCCCGGCAGGAACCAAAGGTATTTACCAGTTTAATGGTATAGTCACCTGACAAACTAAAATAATAATTCAATGCCTGCGGATTACCAGAATATTGCTGATTATTGATATACCAGGTAGAACCGGCAGGCGCAGGGGAACTGGTATTGGTAAAAGTTGCGTGCGATCCCGCGCAAATAAGCGAAGGCACATTAAAATCGGATTTATAAACACCTACATTAAGATAGTTCGTCAGCGTTCTGGAATTGGTACAACCTTCGGAGCTGTTCACCGTTAACTTTACTGTATAAATGCCTTTCTTATTATAAGTATAAAGCGGATCTTTTTGGGTAGAAGTATTGCCATCACCAAAATCCCAAAGATAACTTAGCGTGCCCGGCCCCGAACAGGTATCGGTGAATTGTACGGGGTCCGCTTCACGGCAAATGAAAGTTTTATCGGCAAAAAAGCCGGCTGTCAAAGAGGGAATAATTGTGATCACATCCTTTTTGGAAATGGTGCTATAACAACCGTAATTATTGGTGGCCGTTAAAACAACCGTGGCTTTCTGCGGTTGTGAATACAGGTGCGATAAAATATTGAAATTGTTTTTCAGCGTACTGCCATCGCCAAAATCCCAATAATAACTGGTGATATTGCCACTGCCGGGCTGAACGGTTGGAGTAAACACCGCATTTACCGGACTGCAGCCTTTGACAACAGAAGTCGTAAAATCAACCACCGGTTTGGGATGTACAGTAATAGTAACCGTTTTGCTGGCGGTTTGACTGCCGTCCTGAACCGTAAGCGTAACCGTGTATGATCGTTCATTGGTATAAACACCCGAAGGGTTGGCAAGGGCCGATGTATTGCCATTTCCAAGGTCCCATTTGTAAACAGCATTCGATGAGGCGCCGGTAGTATTGTTGGTAAAGGCAACCACGAGCGGGGAACACCCTGCGGTTTTATCTGCAGAAAAGTTTACGTTCAACTGAGCCTTAACAGAAAAGCCTGCCAGCAATAAGGCCATGATCGATGGCAATATTCCTGCCCGGAAATATACATTCATGTGGAATTGGATTAACTATGCCTTTCTGAAGCGGAAAGTTACTCCCTGAAATTCGTATAAACAAGAAGGTTTGTCGCATCTTTTCATGACCTTACATTTTTATAATATTCATATGGGTTGGGGGTGCGAATGCATAAGGCTTTAAATAGGCGTTCATTCCGGCATCATTCCACTGATTTATTACGGACGGGCAAAATCAACCGTAGGTTTTAGTGCGCCGACCACCGTGTTGTAGATGGGGCCGCCCAAACCGGCCGGCAATCCGTCGGTATAACGGGTAGCGGCTATTGGGTTAAAGCTGCCGGTAATGAAACGGCCGATACAACCACAGTCAAAATGCAGTCCTAATTCGGGTGTTGGAACGGCAGGAGACGTTGTAATGGGACCGGGATAAGCGTATGAAGGGCCATTCAGGCCTGTTACTTTATTAACAAATACCAGGGTTCCGCTAACGCCACTGGTATGCATTACATATAACATTCCGTTACAATTAAAAGTCAACCCCCGTGCATTCAGCCCCACAGGCAGCGGATTGGGCAAACAATTAACTGTTGGGGAACCGGGCAGCCCCAGTTTTACGATGCGGTTGTGGGGTGCTGCAGTGCCGCGGTTGATAGCGAAATAAGCGCCGGTGGTCTGGTCCCTTTCCAAATCGCTTAAATTAAGCGCAATTCCACAGCTATTTATGGCAGGTGTTATACTTACGAAATTAGGGTCCATAAATCTGAAAATGGCATTCGGTATCGGAGATCCGTTAATGCCGGTGGTTCCATAAAAAATGCCGGTAGCGGGATCATACGCCAAACCGCTGGCACGCAATATGGGGGTTCCGCCCGGGCCTATCAGTTGGTTAGTGCTGCTTACTACATAGGGACTAACCATAATAGGCCCGGCGCCGGGTGAACCTGCCACTTTAAAAATATAAGAAGCACCCGATACGGAATCAACCGCCAGGTTGTACATAGTGGGCTGGCATTCTTCTACCGCATTGACGGTTTCGGTACCGGCAACAGGAGATTCTTTATCATTTGTAACGCTCTTTTTACAGGCAGCGATCGTTAGCAA
>CBIHPC010000216.1:0-10450 GCA_966211305.1 uncultured Niastella sp. | reverse complement strand
ATTTCATGATAACCGGGTCTGATCCCAGTGTTTTGTACGTGAGCTTACCGCGGGCGTCGTACGGGAAGTTGTTTTCCGATTGCATCTGGCTGTTCCAGTTATCGATGGCGGCCTGGCTGGGCTTAACCTGGTAACGGCCGCCGCGGTTCGAGAAAATATCAATGAACGGGTTTTCCGGTTTGAAACCTTTGTCGAAGTACAACATCCAGATCCATTCATCATGGTACAGGTCATCCTGCCCGCGCGCAAAAATGGAACGCCATCCGCTGTAGTTGACATCTACCAGGTCTTTTTCATCAAACTGGTTATTCCGGGCGTCACCCCAGTAGTTTACAGCCACGTCATCATTTGAAGTTACTTCCGCCCATTTAATCCGGTATCCGTCTGCATCTGTGCCGAAGGTTTCCAAAACATCTTTATAAAAGGATGCCGATTTCCGGTAGTCTTCAGCCGAGCCGGTAAATGCTGAACGCCATAAGTACAGATCGCCCAGCAGGCATTTTTTGTTTATAAAGAATTTGGCGGTATTGTAACCGTCGACCGTTGTAATAAGGCTGGCGCCGGCCGGATACAGGTCTTTATAGGGGATATTTTCTGTTGTTTTAACAAGCGTGTCAATAAGGGTTCGCAGGTCGAGGCGGGGAAAGTTCGATTCATTTCTTACATCGTTAACCGTTTCCAGCGTCTCTGTGATGTATGGTATTTTACCAAATTGTATACCTGCCTGCAGGTATACCCATGAGCGCAAAGCTGCCACATCTGAGTAGCGCTGGTGGTATTCATCTTCTTTGAACTTTTTCTCTTCGCGCATTTTGTCGAAATTCTTCAATATGTCGTTGCAGTTCAGAATGATCTCATAAAACGGCCTGGGATCGGCATACGGGTTTTCAGCCGTTACCATATGTTCGTTCAACTGTTTCAGGGCTTCATCTGCATTCAGTGTAGCATCCATCAGATCGGCCCTTAATTCATTTAAAACGACGTATTGTTTGGCCAGTTGCAGAAACCTGCCATATAACCCGAGTACCGCGGCATCGGCGTCATATACGTTCTGGTATACCTGTTCTTTGTCGAGGGTTTGTTCCGGCTTTATGTCGAACATTTTTTTACATCCTGACAGCAGGATCGTAAAAAGCAGCACTGCAGAAGGGATAACTATTTTTTTTATGGCTGACATACTCATATTATTACTCCGTTACAATTAATATTTATAAACCAATACGCACGCCTGTTTGCACCGATCTTACCTGTGGTTCCAGGCCAATATCCACCCCCTGTCCGAAAACATGGTTGGTAGCGCTGAACTCGGGATCGTACCCAAGGTATTTTGAGAAAGTGACCAGGTTACTGGCTGATGCGTACACTGTTATATACTTAAGGAATGCGGGTTTTATGCGAACGTTATAAGCAACGGAAACCGTTCTTAACCGCAGGTAAGAACCGTCTTCTATCCAGCGGTCGGAGAACCGGCTATTACCCATGGGATCGCCCCACATAGCTTTGGGCGTATTGGTAACCTGGCCGGGTGTACGCCAGCGGTTAACCATTGTGGGCAACTGGTTGTTGTAGTTTGAACCGGCTTCGAGTTGCGAACGCATATAATTATATACATCATTGCCAACGCTGAAGGTTAGCAGGGCATCGAATGTAAAACGCCGCCAGCTAAGGCTGCTGCTGAACATGCCGGTAAAATCCGGATTGGGATTGCCGATCACCTGCATATCCTGTTCATCAATTTGTTTGTCGCCTGTAACATCTTCAAAGATCACATCTCCGCCTTTGAAAGGGGCCAGTGTACCATTGCTGAGTTTGGTCGACAATCCGTGTGTTGCTGCGGCTTCATCACTGGCGTACACGCCGTGTGTTTTATAACCATAAAACACATTGGCTGCCTGTCCAACCTGTGTGCGTATATTGCCGCCCGCAAATGGCGTTATGATGGGGTCATCGGGCAATTGGGTGATCCTGTTCCTGTAAGTGGCAAAGCCTGCGCTTACGTCCCATTTCAACAACGGGCGGTTGATGATACGGCTGCTTACATTCAGCTCCACCCCGCGTGTTTTCATTCCACCGCTGTTGGTGGCAATGAAGTCAACGCCGGATGCGGTTGACGCTTTTTCCAGCACGATCATTTTATCGGTGCGGTTTTGATAAACGTCGGCGCTTAACCGTAATCTGTCGTGCAGCAGGCCGATATCAAAACCCAGGTTCCTTTTTTTATTTACTTCCCATTGCAATTGCGGATTGGCAATATTGCCACGTACAAGGCCCTGCATGCCAAGCAGGTTTTGTGAAACGTAATATTGACGGGCAGTGTAGTTGCCGATATCATCGTTGCCGGTGTAACCAAATCCGGCGCGCAACTTCAGCAAACTGATAACCGGCAGGCCGTTCATGAACGATTCAGATGACACCAGCCAGGCAGCCTGTACAGCCGGAAGTAAAGAAAAACTGGTTCCGCTCAGCTGCAGGGCGCCGGGTACTTCCCGGCCAAAGCGTGATGAGCCGTCTGATGATAAAGAGGCTGAAAGGAATAGTTTACTGTTAAACCCGTAATTAACATTAATGTAAGTGTTCAGCCAGCGGTTCGTGCCGATATCGCCGCCTACCTGGCGCAGACTGGGAATACTATAGCCAACGTTTACCAGTTCATCAGTGGCTGAGTTGAATCCATAGCCAAGGTCCTGCTCCTGGTTTTGCTGTTGAAAGCGAACACCTGCCAGTACTTCTACTTCATGGACGAGGTCGAATGTATTTTTATACCGGATCCGGGTATCATTGAACACGCCAAACAGGCGTTTGACCTGGCTGCCCGAACGGCTGTCGGCAACCGCTGTTTGCAGCGTATCGTTGGTAATTCCTTTACGTGGAATAAAAAAGTTCTCCCGCACTTTGTCGAAGGTGACCCCAAATAAAGAGCTTACGGTAAAATGCCGATCGATAATATAATTGAAATTCAACGAACCAAAGAAGCGGTAGCTTTTATTGACGGCGAGCACTCTTTGAACAAGTGTGGCCGGGTTGCTCATGCCGAGGGTGTCTACATCGGCCAGGTTGGGTGACTCGGCGCCATCTTTATCTACTTCCTGCATCGGTAAGAAAGGCGATTTCACGAGCGCTACATAAATGGGATTGAGTTTGCTGTTCATTCCCAGGTTCTGTGCGTTCTGTTCGCCATAGGCAAACGACAGGTTACTGTTGGCGGTAAGCCGTTTGCTTAAATTCAGGTCGGCATTCAACCGGGTATTGTAACGAACAAGATCGGTGTTTTTGAGAACACCATTGTTTTTTACATAACCCATCGACAGGGCATAACGGGCAATGTTGTCACCGCCGGTCACCCGCAGATAAATATTCTGCGATAGTCCATTCCTGAATATAGCATCCTGCCAGTCGGTATTATAGTGATTACGGAAATATTCGGGGTTTGAGGGGTCATCGGTCATGAAGGGTTGTTGCTTTATCTGTTCATCGGTCATGCCCTGTGATTGCAGCATATCCGACAGATAAGGCCTGTATTGGGAGGCCGTCATTACCGGTATTTTCTTTGGTGCGAAATTTACACCGGTAAATACACCGAGGTCTATACGGGTGGCCAGTTCTTTTGCTTTGGCTGTAGTGATCATGATGACGCCGTTGGCGCCTTTGGCGCCGTACAGCGAAGAGCCATCCCTGATCACAGTGATGTTATCGATGTCTTTTATATCTAAAAGCGATAGCGGGTTGGTGTAATAGTTATTGATAATGGAACCGCCGAAATCGTTGTTCTCATAGATCATACCATCTACAACAAAGAGGGGTTTGTTGGTGGCATACAGCGACGTCATGCCACGCATGAAAAGTGTACTGCCTATATTGGGCGTACCCGACCGGCGGGTTATGGTTACACCGCTGGCGGTACCCTGTAAAAAATTATCGGGGGTTTCAAGGTTGCGCGTCCATGCGCCCTGGGGGTTGGCAGAAACAATGGAAGCGGTTATCCGGTTCTTCTGTTTTGTTCCTGCAGGCGTTACAGCATTATCATAATACGAATCGAAGTTCTCGTCGAATAATTGAATGGAAACGCTTGTATTTCCCCGTAAGGCAACCTCTTTCGACTGAAAGCCCGGCGCTGAAACCAGCAGGGTTGTTTTGTAAGACGGTACCTTAATGGTGAACCGGCCGTTTTCTTCGGAAATGGCGGCTGAAAAATTGGGAACGGATATATTGATGCCCGGCAATGGCCTGCGCGTGGCAGCGTCAATGATGGTACCGGTAGCTATAACACCCAGGGAATCGGCCCTGGTTGGTTTCTTTATAATTATGATAGTATCCTGGTTCAATGATGCAGGCTGTGAAGTATCACCGCTTACTTCCTGGGCCGAAAGCCGGCCGCACATCAACGCAGCCAGTGCAGCTACCGAAATTGATTTGTATAATGACGTGGAGCGTTTCATGAGTTGAATATGTGAGCGCATAAATAAGTTTTATTGAATAACCGGTTCCAGTCTGATGTAATCGAGGAACATGGCGTTTTGGTTGTAGTTGCTGGAATTGGGCGCAATATCAGCGCTCACCAGGTACAGATCGAGATATCCTTTGTCATAAGTAGATACGGTATAGTCGCCCAGGTATACTTCATCATAAACATCGTATGGAACATTTCGGTACGGGAAAGTGGTGCTGGCAGGTGAACCTATTGCCAACCGCTGGTTCAGCGTGTTATTATACCGGTTATTATAGGTTGCCCAGTATACTTTGTATGAGGTGGTAAACACGTTGTAGATCCGGTACCGCACATGCCATTTATTCGTACTATGATTGAATACAAAAAGGTCTTTGAACTGCTGGCCGTTATTCGGATTTACCAGTGTGCGGGTAAATAAGGGCGATAATGAGTTATTGCTGGTGCCGAAATATTGTTCTCCCTGTACAGTAAAGGGTAAAATACGCTGGCGCAGTTGTACGTCCATATCATTCATTACATATACGTAGCCGTTACTTGTGCGGTATTTTGCCTGAATGTTCGATTTGTTGACAGGTACCCATACGCCCCACCTCGACTGGAGGGAGTCTGGTAACTGGTCGGGTGCATAAGCGCCTTCAAAAGCCATGTCTCTTGCAGTGTAAATACGGGCCAGCTTAAGCGTAGTGTCCATTCCTCCGGTTTTCAGGAAGGTATCCAGTTTAGCCCGTTCTTTATCCCACACGCTGTTGATCATAATGAACACAGTGTATTCTTTCGATTCATTGCTGATATCGTAGCTATTATCGAAGAAACTATTGCGGGTTATATAGCCTGTGCCAGGCTCGTAGACCGGCTCGCCCGTTACGGGATCAACCCCTGTTTGAATAGCCTTCGTTGAGTCGAAAACCTGGTAAGTGAGACTTTTAAGATAGGCGGCCATATCATTGGTTGCTGTCAGCGAGTCGATATAATCCCAACAGTTACCCATGGGTGCGGCGGCTGCAGTAATAGTATGTAATACGCCGTTGGCGGCTAACCGGTCTTTGGTATCGATAGCGGCATCTTCAAACGAAGCCTGTTTGAAGATCACATACTTTCCGTCGAGAAGCGGAAGGCGCAAAGGTGTTTGCAGCGTCTGGCTGGTATAATACGACAGGCGGGCTATGTGATGGGCTACGAATTTTTTCAGTTTCGCCGTATCTCCGCTGATGGATGCGTCAACAGGCTGCAGGGCTTCGTTTGAAGGGGCCCAAACCGTAAAGGACTTCGACAATTTTAAAGTGTCTGCGTAACCTGTTTTTTCAAGGTAGGAGGTGAACCTGCTTAATGATCCGTCGGCTGCTATCTTTTCGTACAGGTTTTTGCCAAGGTCCTCATCGTTCGTTTTATTGTGATCGTCCCAGTTACGGGTACAGGACACCAGGGTTGTGCCCCATAAAATAAATGCAAGTGCAACTAGTTTGTTTCGATTTAATAACATAACGCGTATAGAGTTTGATTACCCCGGCTTCCCCCGCAAGGCGGGGGAAGCCTTTATAGTCAGGTAAAATGAGTCAACTTTCTTAATATACCAATGAGCCGTCTGTGCTGAATTTGGGACTGAACTGGTCCATGTTCTCCGGAATAAAGTGGATCATATCGAGCCAGCTGTCATAGTTACTTGATTTTCCATTTTCGGTACAAACGAATTTTAGTTTATGACGGCCGGTAGAAGTGATCTCGATAGTGCCCAGCAGTTTGGAGGCCATGTGGTCTGCGGTGCTGGCGCCTACATAATACCGTTTCCAGCCCTGTGCCTGTACTTCTGCTTCCGGCAGCCTTTTCCCGTAGTTATATTCACCAAAAGAGAAGTTCCGTGCCAATTGTACGCCATCAATAAAGGTTTGCATGCCAAGTCCTGCCGCGCCGTTGTTCGACCGCCAGCAAACCCATACCTTATATTTGCCTTTTATGATCATGGGGGTGGTAAATTCTATCCAGTTCATTTTACCGGAAGAGGTTCTTAATGTTTTTAAGGCAAGGCGGTCGTTCCAGTAGAAAAGGTCTTTGCTGCCGGGGTTGTTGCAGTAATATTGTACGGTGCCTTCATTCCAGGTAATGTCTTTAAGGTCACCCAGCTCAAAAACCTGCGATTTGCCGCCTTTTCTGAAGATGGATGTTAGTTTCATGATCTCAGGCTGTTCCGCTACATCCCAATAAACCGGCGTGGGGTAACGTACTTTTATATACAGGTTGCCATTCAGATCATGTAATACCCCGTTGGTGCAGGCTACATCGCTGGCAGGCCTGTTAAATGGTATGCCTTCGGTAACCCCATTGAAGGTTTCATAATTAACCAGTACCCGTTCGCCCTGAACCGTAATGGTAATTACTTCCTGCGGCACCAGGGTGCCGTGCGCCGGGGTCATTACCATGTCGGCAATGAACTTCAGATCGGTGAGAATATGGTAACCCATGTACATGTTCAGGCTGTCGCCGGGGTCTTTTACATTTGAATTGGGTTTTGAATATTTTGCTTTCAGATCGTCATAGCTATTTATATTGTTGGCTGCAAAGGCCGCATTCGATTGGGCAAGTACGGTTAGCCAGTTAGGGGTTGTATCATTGGTATATACCAGTGTGTCGAGCATGGCGTCAAATCCGGTCTCTATAAGCGCCTTTGTAAAGATGCTGTAGTCGCTGTTTTCCGACAACCGGTCGAACAGCGTTTTTTTGCTTGGTACCAGTACGTGATCGATCGAATGCAGTACGCCGTTACCCGCGCGTATATTGGGTTGGATAATGATAGCCCGCCGGTTAACGATATACCGGGATACACCGTTTTCGTTATTGATGCCGGTAACCAGGTATTCACCATGCATGGTTGGCACCGGGAGTTTTCCATCTGTAAAGGATGGGGTGGAAATGGTATCCTGCAACACATGGTAGCGTACCATATTTTTCAGGTCTTCTGCGCTGATATCATCAATTGACGACTTGCCTGTTTCCTGTAAATAGCTTTTTATGGCATCGTTCGTGGGGGCGAACATGGTATATGCACCATAGGCATTCAGATATGCCGAAGTTCCTGATCTTTCCAGCACTTTAACGAACTCTGAATATGTTTCAGGGTATTTTTCCAGGTAACCCACCAGGTTGGCATCTTCGGTTGTCAATGATGCAATTTTTATCTTTTTGCATTGCGACATACCGGCTACCAGCAGTATTGCCATAAAGGCAATCGCAACGGGCTTAAATTTATTTTTCATATAAGCAAGTTTAATAGGTGGCTTATTTATAAAACGGGTTTTGTTCAAGGTTCTTGTCGGTGTTCAGTTCATAAAAGTATATAGGGAAATAGTGGCTGTTGTAGTCCTTATATTTATAAAGGGCCGACTGTTGCCTTTCCGGCGGAACCGATTCGAGCACCATATTCAGCAAAATATCGAGGCGTTTGTAATCGTTTCTTTTCGCGTTGCGCAGCAGGTCGTACCAGCGTTTTCCTTCAAAGGCAAATTCCCTGGCACGTTCCGCCAAAATGAAATCGGTGATGAGGTCTTCATTACCGGGGTCGGGGTTGAGGTCGGTTTCAGGCAATGCATGGCCGCGTTGCCTGATCTCGTAAATGAGGGGTAACGCTTCCGCGCCTCTGCCGGTATTATTTAAAGCTTCGGCTTTTAACAGCATAATATCTGCATAGCGGTAAATGATCCAGTTGTTATAAGAAGCTTCGGCTGTTGTGTTCCGGAGAAATTTTGATATCGTATTGTTACCGGCCATAACCGAAGCGCCATCGGCCCGGTAATCAACGCTGTCGGGATTTACATAATCAATTGTATACATCGTTTCCATTACCGCATCGGAAGCCTGGTACCTTCTTCTGGCAATGGCAAACATGTTCCAGAACGGGTTCAGGATCTCCTGGCTGTACTGGAATTCAAAGATGGATTCATTGGAATTGCCTTCGTCAAAGATATCGCCAAAAAAACCCCTGTTGGTGAGTAATCCAAACCGGCCCGATTTGAGTATTTTGTCGCAGGCTTCAATGCACTCATCGTATTTGTCCATCCACAGGTACACATCGGCCATCATTGCATAAATGGTAAATTTCGTTATCCGTCCTTTATCCTGTATTTTATTTCCGTAAGTGATTACAGCGAGCGGTTCGGCGGTTTTCAGGTCAGTGATGATCTGGTTCAATACTTCTTCCTGCCTGTTCTTGGCTAATTGTTCCAGTTGATCGTCGCTTGATGTGGCATTGAGTTTAAGCGGTACATCGCCAAAACTGCGGGCCAGGTAAAAATACATCAAAGCCCGAATGGTACGGGCTTCAGACAGGTAAGCGTTCAATTGTTCCTGGCTGAGGGTTTTATCACTTTTTAAAACGCCGGGGCCCAGGTCGATGACGGTATTACAGTAATTGATAGTGCGGTAAACAGCGCGCCAGTTCACGATATTGTTTGTAGACAACAGGTTTACGTTGTAAATGTCAATATCGTTATTGGTGGCGCCGGCCGAAGGGATCACCATATCGGCCCGCAGTTCGCCCCACATGAACAGGTAATCGGCAAGGGGGCGGTCGCTTATGCCTGGCGGATTTCCGAGCAGCGAGGCATAAATGCCATTTACGGCCGAAGCCAGCTGTTCCTTGGTTTGCCAGAATTCGTCGCCTACGATGCCATCTGCAGGCTTCAGATCGAGCCATTTTTTACAGGAGCCGGCGCCGGAAACCAGCAGGATCATAAAAGTGGCGATATATAATTTCTTAAGCATGTCTTTAACGTTCGTTATTTTAGAATGTGGTAGTTAAACCGATGGTAAAGGTTTTTGAAGGTGGTGTCATAGAGTAGTCCATGGCTACGCGGAAAGGATCGCTGCCTCTTACCGATACTTCGGGGTCCTGGCCGGTGTAGCGGGTGAAGGTCATCAGGTTCTCGGCGGTGACATAAGCGCTTAACGAACCGAGCTTTAACCTGCTCAACGTTTTTGGACTGAAGTTATACCGTATGGTAGCCGATCGCAAACGCAGGAAAGAACCATCTTCTACATAGCGGTCAGAGCCGAGGTAGTTATAGCCGGTTTGATAAACGGCTCTTGGAATGTCGGTAATATCACCTTCCTTGCGCCATCTTCTCAACACTGCCGTGCTTTGGTTATCGTAGCTGTACATAGAAGTCGTTGACATTTTGGTGCCGTTGATCAGGTCCTGACCGAGGCGGTAATTCCAGAATACAGTCACTCTTAACTGGCCTTTCCAGTTGAAAGAGGGGCCAAAACCGCCGGTGAACTTCGGATTGCCATTGCCGAGGTACACCACATCCATATAATTTATGTTTCCATCGTGGTTGATGTCTTCATATATGGCATCACCCGGTTGGAACATATAATCGATGCTGGGGTAGTTGAAGCGCATATATACGGTTTGTCCGTTCGGACCAATTATCGGTTGTCCCTTTGCATCCCTGGCAATAGTGGCGTTTTTGTCGGCATATACGCCTTTGTACCGGAAGCCGTAAAAGGAGCCAAAAGGATTGTTGATCTGTAACAATGACTTGTATTGGCCATTGGCTTCTATATTTCCTTTTTCGCGGGGATAGTATTCCGAGATCTCGCGAATGATATTGTCGTTGTGCGCGATATTGAAATTGAACTCAAGGGTGTAATTTTTCTTTTTCAGCAGTACGGTATTCAGGTTCACTTCCCAGCCCTGGTTGTCCATGGTTCCTACGTTCATGTCAACTTTATCGAACCCGGTAAAGGAAGAGATCTGCAAACCGGGCGAATACATGTCGGCGATGCGGTTGCGATAAAAGTCTACATCGAGGTTGATACGTCGGTTAAGCATGATGAGGTTGAAACCCAGGTTTAACCCTTTGTTGGTTTCCCAGGTAAGGTTGTTCAACTGCATGCTCGACGGATAAATAGCCGACTGCCCCTGATAAGAGTAAGAGAATGTATTATAAGAATTGTAGAAAGTGTAGTCATTTCTGGGCTCGCGGCCTGAGTGTCCGTAGCTGCCTCTTA
>CBIHPC010000215.1:0-10512 GCA_966211305.1 uncultured Niastella sp. | reverse complement strand
CTGAATTTGAACATAGAATAAGCACCGTTCATATGTAACCGGTTCAGCAATAAACGATTCATATTTTTCATTGGCATTTTATTTAACCGGTCGCCTACTTTAAAGGCATACCTTACCCCATACTTTTTCAGGATGCCGAACACAGCCTTTTGTTTTACCGGGTCGTCTTTCATATAAGCCGCAAACGAATAGGCAAAACAAGGTTGATAGGGAATGCCGAGGTCATCGAGCCGCTTTTTCGAAATACGCATATCCTCATCGATCTCGCCCAGCGTCATTTTATGATAGCTCTGGTGATACATGGTATGCAGCCCATACTGTACATGATCTTTACAGATCTCCTTTGCCTCTTCCACCAACATGAACTCCCCTTCCGCCCGCGGCCCCAGATTATCGGGCGTTTGAACAAACCCGGCCACGATAAAGATGTTCGCCTTACAGTTGAACTCCTTTAATAAAGGATACAGATCGGTATAATTATCGCGGAAACCGTCATCGAGCGTAATCATGAGGGGTTTGGGCGGCAGCGGCGTCCCCTTCTCTATGTAATCGATCATATCGCTGATAAAGATCGTATTGTACCCTTTTTTTGTGATGTACTGCAGGTGCTCGCGCATGCGAGAAGTGGCCACTGTTAAAAAATCGGGCTTTTTTGTGCTGCTGATCTTATGGTAAACCAATACGGGCAATCCTTTGAAAAAGGGCCCCGCATATAAATACATAAGAATAAAGGTTATTACCAGTATCACTACTGGTATTATAATATATACCATGGACCGGGATATTTTAATGAATAAATAATTTATTTGGTATAGATCACCAGCACGAATGGCACAATGCCAATACCGCTGTTGTGTTTGCACAACCGCTTAAAGTATACAATCAGGTTTTCTTCAGATAATGAGGTCGGTGAGTTCTTTGATATTTGGGTGGCTGCAAGAAAGAAAATAATCCCGTGAATAACAAGTTTACCTGATAAAAAAATGAAACAGGCAACAACCAATAAAATACATTGTCAAACGGGTTTCATCAATATACTATGGTTGCTGCCTGTGAGGTTGGTGTTTCAATCGGCGGCCGTTGCTGTTAAGGCCTTATTAAGTTGCAAATCGAGTTTTTCGTATTGAGAATTCTTGCTCTTGAATTCAGGAACCAGCTCTTTCATTTTCTTTACGATACCATAGTTGTCTTCGAGGCGGCTCATGCTTATCAGGTCTTCAATATCTCTTACTATTTTATGCGAGCAGGGAATTATCTTGGCAATTTTGATCTTCTCGTGGTGCGTGGGAAGCGTTTTCTCTTTTTCGTTCAGCAATTCTTCATACAACTTTTCACCGGGGCGCAAACCGCTATACACGATCCTGATATCTTCATCGGGCGTTAAACCGGCGAGGCGGATCATCTTCAGCGCCAGGTCAACGATCTTAACCGGTTTACCCATATCAAATATAAAGATCTCCGCACCTTTACCCATGATGGCCGCTTCCATTACCAGTTGCACCGCTTCGGGTATGGTCATGAAATAGCGGGTGATCTCAGGATGGGTTACGGTAACCGGCCCGCCCTGTTGTATCTGTTGTCTGAAGCGTGGGATCACACTGCCGTTTGAACCAAGCACATTGCCAAAACGCGTAGTAATGAATTTGGTTCTTGTAGCGCCGCCGCCGTGTTTGCCGTCACCGTTTATCAATCCCATAATGGTTTGGTCAACCAGGTTATCGGCCACACTGCTCAACGACTGCACGTACATTTCGGCGATCCGTTTGGAGGTTCCCATAACATTGGTTGGGTTCACCGCCTTATCGGTTGAGATCATTACAAATTTGTGCACGTTGTATAAAACGCTCAGGTCGGCAATGATCTTTGTTCCCATTACGTTGGTAAGAATGGCTTCCGACGGATGTCTTTCCATCATAGGCACATGCTTGTACGCCGCAGCGTGGAATACAAAGTTCGGACGGTACTCGCGGAAAGGGATCTGCATCCGGTTTCGATCGCGAATATTGCCGATAAAGATCTTTATATCAGACTCAGGGAATTTTTCTTCCATCTCGAGCTGGATCTCATGCAAGGGAGATTCGGCCTGATCGCACAGCACAACCATTTCCGGGTTGAACGATAACACCTGGCGTACGATCTCGGAACCTATTGAACCGGCGGCGCCGGTGATCAGTATTCTTTTACCGGTAAGCTCGCTCGAAATTTTTTCGTTATTGATAATGATGGGCTCGCGTTGTAAAAGGTCTTCGATCCGTAATTCCTGAATTTGTTTCAGGCTAAGTTTACCATAGATCCACTGATCGGAAGGAGGAACTGTAAGTACTTTGATGCCGAACTGCAAACATTTTTCAATAACTACTTTTTTATCCCTGCTATCGAGCTGCTCGTTCATGAGAATGAGCTTATCGATCTTCTTTTTTGTTTTCAGTAAAGGCAGTTCCCTGATATGATAAACCCTTTTTTGCTGAATGGAAACATTGGCTTTATTGATATCGGTATCAACAAAACCGGCAATTACGAACTTATTGGTGATGCTCGACTCAATGGCCTGTTTTAGCAGCATGGCTTCGGTATCGCTGCCATAGATAAGTACGTTCTCTTTTAAAACAATGGCGTTCTGTTTTATATAATAATAAAACCCGCGCACCATAGAACGCAGCATCATATGCAGCGTGCAGCTGATAAAGAAGTTGATCAGCAATACGCCTGAGATATTGAGTGTATTGATATGATATTCGCGGTTTACGATAAACACCACTGCAATGGGATACAAAACACCGGTGATGAGAACGGCGAGCGAGATCCGCATCATGTCATATACATTCGAGAAGCGAAGCATTCCCGTGTGTATGCGCATGCAGTAAAATACCGGCAAAGAAATGCAGCAGTATAAAATGGTGTATATAAAAAAGTGGCCGCGCAGGATTGCTGAGAATTCAAACTGCTTTACGACAAAATATGATAACGTAAAGGAGAATCCGGTTACAACCAGATCGATGATCAATATAACCCACCTGGGCACTGGCCTGGAGAATGACAGAAACTTCTTCATGCTATTAGCAATATGTTTACAATGTTGTTGTTTCGAACGCGGATTTTCCAGGAAATAGATGAAACAACCATCAGCGAAAACAAGAGATGGTCAGGCGAAATGGATATTACGCAGGAAATATGGATCCAGGGTTAATGAATGCACAGAAAAATGGATTGTAAATCGCAGGATGTTCAAAGGATTAACACAACAACAACAACATTTTTAAAACGTCTTTACACAAGGATATTGATATATAAAATATATAGTAGACTAAAATAGAGGACAAAAGATGGATTTGTAATTGGGATACATTTCAAAGGATCGGGATATAATCTCTCAGGAGTTAAGAATCCTGTACACGTGGTTATTATCGGAAAGGATCGCCTCAGTCACCAGGTAGGAAATTCATAGGATCATTGAGAGGACTGAAATCAGGACGAAAGTTACGCAAGAAATTGGATTATTGGCAACATTTTTAAATGATTTTTTGATATTCACCACTTCCCTTATGCGGTTTACCACCCTGTTCAGTTCTTTTTCGGTTAGGTTTGAACCTGATGGAAGACACAAGCCTTTCTCGAACAAACGTTCGCTTACACCATTGCCGTAATACAACGCATTTTTGAATATGGGCTGCAGGTGCATGGGCTTCCATAAGGGACGGCAGTCGATATTATCGGCATGAAGCGCCTCCTGAATATCTATCATGGAATACTCATCACAGTCTACCAGAATGGTCGATAACCAGTGATTACTGTAAAACTCTTTCCCGGGATCGGCAGGGAACTGAATGCCTTTCACCTCGGCGAAGGCCTTTTTATAGAAATCATAATTATAACGGCGTTGTGCAACACGGGATGGCAGCACTTCCATTTGGCCGCGGCCAATACCGGCGCATACATTGCTCATACGGTAATTATACCCTATATGAGAATGCTGATAATGTGGGGCATGGTCACGGGCCTGCGTAGCTAAAAAGCGGGCCTGTTTTACATATTCTGCATTGGCAGAAATAAGGGCGCCGCCACCTGAGGTGGTTATGATCTTATTACCATTAAAAGAAAGAATGCCGATTGTGCCGAAAGTGCCAACAGCCTGGCCTTTGTAGGTTGAGCCCAGCGCCTCAGCCGCATCTTCCACAACAGGGATCCCGTACCGGTTAGCAATGGCCATGATCTCACTCATGCGTGCAGGCATTCCATATAAATGAACTACAATGATCGCTTTGGGCTTTTTACCATTTTTGATACGGTCCTGAATAGCCACCTCAAGATACTCCGGCGACATATTCCATGTGCTTTCCTCGCTATCGATAAAAACCGGAGAAGCGCCCTGATAAGCTATCGGGTTGGCAGAAGCTGAAAATGTCATTGACTGGCATATCACTTCATCCCCGGCTTTAACACCAAGAATAACCAATGCCAGGTGTATGGCTGCAGTTCCTGAGCTCAACGCTGCCACGTGCACATCATTACCCAAAAATTTTTCCAGGTCCTGCTCGAGACCGTTCACATTGGGGCCAAGCGGCGCAATCCAGTTTGTAGCAAATGCTTCCTGAACATATCCCATTTCCTTTTCTCCCATGTGCGGGGACGACAACCAGATTTTCTCTTTCATTTTCGCAAATTATAATGCATTTACAGAAAATACAAGTTCTGCAAAGCAGATTAATTTATTATTACTTCCTATCTATCTTTTGATCAAATTTTTATGGCTGGTTCAACTTTATTATTCTGCCCGGATTTCCTACCACTACCGCAAAATCAGGTACATCACGAATGATCACCGATCCGGCCCCGATCATTACCCACTTACCTATACGAATATTCTGCATCACACATGCGCCAATTCCAATTTGCGTTCCCTCCCCCACCTGCACGTTACCGGCAACAGCGGCGTTGGGAGAAATATGAACAAATTCTTCCAGCAAGCAATCGTGATCTATTGAGCAATTGGTATTTAAAATAACATGGTTACCGATGTTGCTGTGAGCGTTTACCGAAACATTCGGCATAACAACTGTACCGGAACCAACTGAACTGCGCGGCGAAATTACAGCAGCAGGATGAATTGCGCCTGTAAATTTTTGTGTATTTAATTTCGTGGCGACTGCTTTTCGTATGCGGTTATTGCCTATGGAAATGATGAACTCAACCCCTGCCGTTACCGCGGCCTCCTGCAATGAATGATACACAGGATACTCCAGTAACGACGTCACGTTCGGGTTATCATCAATTAATCCATAGGGATTCCGGTGTTGGGCTTCCAGTATTTCACAAATCACTTTCGCATGTCCGCTGGCCCCATACAATAAAATTCTGTTGGTGTGCGACATAAACTATCAAGGCATTCAAACGAGGAATATTTTTCCGGGTTTTAGCTGATCACTATACTAAGGCTAACAGTAAAAGAGGCATCAGATAATAATATGTAAAATTACATATTATTATCTGATGCCCAATATTATTATAAAAACATGTTGCAGCCACTTCGCACATGCCTAGCAGGCAAGTTTGAAATAACGGCCAGATTTCCGTTTTACCATGCCTTCGGCATATGTGTATGATTCTTCAGTGTCTAATTCAGCTTCTTCCGAGAGCGCAGTACTATCAAAACTTCCCATCAGGATCAATATGGGGAAAAGAATAGAACGTAACAGCATTTTCACCGGGCGCAATTCTTTTACCGATTCTATAACCGCTTCAGTTACGGTTTTGCACTGATCAGCTGTCAGCTGCGGATAAATTGGCAGTGAGATTTCGTTGCTATACAAATTATAGGCAGAAGGATAATCATTTATATCATACCCGGTCTGTTTGAAAACAGTTAGCATGGGCAACGGCGTAAAATGCACATTTACTGCAACGGAACGGCCGGCGATACCTTCAATGATCTTATTGCGCTCTTCTTCTCCTGCATCTTTGATGCGTAGCGGATACAGGTGATAAGAAGAAGAACAACCGGTTTGCTGATAGGGCGGGCAAACCGCCCAATCGTATTGTGAGAAAATGTTTGTATAGAAATCGAAAACCCTTTTTCTTTCTACCAGCAACATGTTCTCATACTTTTTGAACTGCGCTAATGCTACCGCCGCCAGCACATCGGGCATATTCATTTTAAAGCCGGGATAGACAACATCATACTGCCAGGCACCCGCTTTGGCTTTGGTGAATGCGTCTTTCGTTTGGCCATTCAAACTCCACACACGAAGCAAACTATATACTTCTTCATTATTGAATGGTGCAGGAAGATTGAGCGCAATAACGCCACCCTCGGCAGAAGTAATGTTCTTTACCGCATGTAATGAGAATACGGTAATATCGGCGCATGAACCAATAGGCTTGTTTTTATACGTTGCACCCAGAGCATGAGCGGCATCGTCCATGATCATGATCCTTCCCAGCTGCCTTTGCACATCGCATGCAGGATTGAACTTTTTCTTTACCTCCTCATCATTTACAATACCGTAAATACCATCATAATCACAAGGCCAGCCTGCAAAATCAACCGCAATGATCGCTTTTGTTCTTTCGGTAATGGCGTTTTTTATTTTTTCGCAATCGATATTGAAGTCTTTTCCTACATCAACCATAACCGGTTTGGCGCCAACATGCATTACAGCCAGTGCAGTAGCACAATATGTATAAGCAGGCACAATTACTTCATCACCCTGTTTAATACCATACCAGTGCAGCATGAGTATCATTCCGGATGTAGCAGAGTTCACAGCAAGCGCATGCCCGATGTTGCAAAACGCTGCCATCTCCTTCTCCAGTTGTTTTGTGGCCGGCCCGGTCGTAAGCCAACCACTTTGCAGAATATTTGTTACTTCTTTAATTATATCTTCATCTATATAAGGTGGCGAAAAACGAATCATAAAATGGGTCTTAGGGTTTATAAGTAGTCTAATCTATACTATTTATAATAATGTTTGTAATAATCTGCATTGCTTCTGATCAATAAAAGGGTAAATCCCCAATTACCATTAGGCTTTATATTCAATCAAAAATTCAATTTCCTGTAAACTTTGTCATTGTCACATGGCCCTGCTGACTAACCCCTTCACTTTTAACGACCTTCATTAGCGTAAAAATTATAATCTTACAGTCGAGTAAAAAGCTCATATTATCTACATACCATACATCCAGCTCAAACTTCTCTTTCCAGCCAATGGCATTGCGGCCATTTACCTGCGCCCATCCGGTAATACCGGGGCGCACTTCATGTCTTCTCTTCTGTGTACTGTTGTATAAAGGCAGGTATTCAACAAGCAGGGGGCGGGGCCCTATCAAACTCATTTCACCTTTAATAACGTTGATCAGTTGCGGGATCTCATCCAGCGAAGTTTTCCTGATGAACCTGCCCACTGCGGTCAACCGCTCTGCATCTGACAACAAATTACCGGCAGCATCTTTTCTATCGTTCATCGTTTTGAACTTAACCAACCGGAATATGCGACCGTTCCTGCCGGGGCGTGGCTGTACGAAAAAAGGTTTTCCCTGATTGGCTATGTACAATAGCGCAGTGACGATAATAAATACAGGCAATAGTAAACTAAAGGCAACAAGGCTTACTATCAGATCGATAAAACGTTTGAAGTAGTTACGATAAAATTGCATGTTTCTTTAACTGGTCGTGATATTCATTTAATAACAATTCCCAAAGATATTTCTGTTCATAGCGATCGACGATCATCTTCCGGGCATTGGCCTGTAAAGCCAGATATAAATTCTTATCAGTAAGGAGTTTCTCCATCGCCGTCTGCAACTCGGGTACCCGCTTCACAGGAATGATCAACCCGTTCTTTCCATCCCCGATGATCTCATTGCAGCCGTTTATATCGGTCACTATGGAAGGTAAACCAAAACAACCGGCCTGCATGGGCACATTCGGAAAACCTTCGCGGTATGATGGAAACGCCAATGCCTGGCTCATCATTAAATAAGGCCGCACATCCGATTGAAATCCCGCTTTGATGATAGAATCATCCTGCTCTATGATCTCTTTTGTAGCGGGCGCCAGTGGGTCGCGGTCAGGTTCGTACGGACCAACCAACAATAATTTAATATGCGGATATTTCTTTTTGAGCGCACTATAGGCTTCTACCAGTTCTTCAATTCCTTTGTCTTTTACCAGGCGGCCAACATAAACAAACACAAAATCTTTTACAGTTAAGCCATACTTCTTCTTTAACTCACAGGCTGCTTTATCAAGCTCTTCATTGGGTTGAAAGAAGCGGGTGTTGATACCGTTACTGCTTCCATTGCCCAGCACTTTCAGTTTACTGGTTTTACAAAACCTGTTTTCAATGATAAAGGCGCTTAGGTGTTTCGAGTTTGGGTAAACCCCTGTGGCACAACTGTAGGTCAACCGCTCTACAAAATCAAGTACTTTTCTTTTCAGCCCGGTATTTTCCATCAGGGGCAAACCGGCTACGGTATGCAGCCGAACAGGCACACCAGCGAGGCGGCTCGCCAACATACCTAACAATCCGGCTTTGGGTGTATGCGTATGAACAATAGTAGGTTTTTCCTTTTTCAACAACAGGTATAACTTCCACAATGCTTTCAGATCTTTGACCGGTGTAATAGCACGCGTCATGCTCACAGGCGCCGTTCGCACGCCTTCACGGGTGCCAACCTGTTCAAGTAATTTATCGGGCGAAGAAACGGCCAGCAGGTCAAAATGATCAGACATATACCTGAGCTGATCTTTTAGCAGCACACTCAATGAAAGCGGTACGGTTGTTATGCGGATCAGTTTATGTGATGGTTTCATTTTGTGCAATTTGCGTACGTTCCTCACAGATCCATACGCTATAAAGAATGTTTACTTTAAAACAACAGCGTTGTTGCAATAAGAAAAAAAATGGTATTTTATTTTACAATATGCAGGCAATTGTTTTTATTGGCATTACAAACCAGCTAAAACATTTACGTAGTTTCAATCAATTATAATTTACGAACCATGCAAATACGACCAGCTACCCCCCAGGACAAACCCGCTATGATTGAGTTGTTGAAAAAATCCCTGGGTGAAGGCCTTATCCCAAAATCAGAATCGCTCTGGAACTGGAAGCATGAACAGAACCCGTTCGGCGCCTCTTTTGTTTTGCTGGCTGAAGAAAACGGCTCTATTATAGGGCTAAGAGCTTTTATGCAATGGAAATGGAAATGGAACGACACCGTTTACAAAGCCATTCGTGCGGTTGATACGGCTACCCACCCCGATCACCAGGGAAAAGGCATTTTTAAAAAACTTACCCTGCAACAACTTGAACTATGTAAACAACAGGGCGTTCATTTCGTTTTCAATACCCCGAACGATCAAAGCCGGCCCGGTTATTTGAAAATGGGCTGGGTTCAGCAAGGCAAAATGCCATTAAAGCTGAAAGTGTTGAATCCTATCGGCCTTGCTTACGCCATCGCCTTTAAAAAAGGTAAAGCCGCAGCGGGTGCAGAAGACCCAACACCTTCACAAACCTGGGACCCGCGGGTATTTGACCTGATAGATAAACACGAAGACAAAACAGGTCATCTGAACACGGTGCTTTCTTCTTCGTATATCCGCTGGCGCTACGCCGACAATCCGCTGTTCAGGTATAATTATTTTACCGACTATGAGAATTTCCTGCTCATTGGCCGGATCAAATCCCACTCATTTACCAGAGAGCTGCGCCTGGTCGACTGCATGCTTTTCAACAACGCTTCAAACAACAGGCGCATCAACTCACTGATAAGCAAGGCGGTTCTCCCTTACTGCAAAAAAAATAAAATACAGGTCATTTCATTCTCGGGTCAGCAATACCAAACATACCGATCAGCGCTTAACTGGATGGGAATAATTCCTGTTCAAAACCGTGGTCCCATTGTTACCCTTAGAGATCTGAATATGAATGAGAAATTCCCCGAATTACTGGAAATTAAAAACTGGGGCTATTCTTTAGGCGATATGGAACTTTTTTAAAGTACGCACACCACACAGTCCCGCAATGTGCGGGACTATTTTTTATTTTAAGGGTATAAAATCTAAAGGAATATCCTGTTCCTGTAAATGACTTCTGTATTACCGGGAAAGCAATATCTTTATTACTGAAGTATTTTCTCAGCGCGTTTTACTTCTTTACCTGCGGTTTCGCCACGCATATATATATCATACTCACCCATGTTCCAGCTGGTCATGCCATATTTCTCTTTACACTTTTTGAATTCTTTCAGCAACACTTCAAGGCTCTTTAAATTCTGTTCGGGATAATCGCCAAAGTTTTCAGGATGCCACCACAAATGATATACTTCATTCCTGCTCGCAGCGATCCGTATTTCCTGGCACGACCTGCGCAATCTTAATTTATTGGCTACTTCCGATTTCGGTGTCCAGGGACGTAAAAACCGGCTGGCAGGCAATTGCAGGGGCTCACCTGCTGTTACTTTAATTGAATTTAACGGATAGGAAGTTCTTACATTACCTACCTGCACATA
>CBIHPC010000214.1:0-10577 GCA_966211305.1 uncultured Niastella sp. | reverse complement strand
AATCGTATTCCTTCGGGGTTACGTCGCATGGCATGCAGATCTCAAGGAATAAAGTGCATGACCTTATCTATAACGGCAAAGTGGCTACGGTAGAAGCGCACGGTATTCACTTTGAAACAGTAGCCGGTATGGCTGCCTCACCCGGCATAATCAGCAACAATGCAATGTATAATTTTTACGGTGTAGGCCGTCAGTACGGTATTTACACAAGAAACTCGAACCACCTGAAAATATATCACAACACGGTTTCGCTCGACGATTCAACCGGTACTACCAATGCCGGTATCATGACGGGTGGTATTGCTTTAATGGGTAACCCCACCGTTGGCTCAGAGTTCAGGAATAATTGTATTACCATAAGGAGAGGCGGCGCCGGAACAAAAACAGGTATTTTTATAAACGGAACCGATAACGACCTTATATCTGATTACAATAACTATTTCATAGCTGCTTCAACCGGAATCAATAATACCGGCATTATGGCCGGAAAGAGCTATGCGCAGCTGAGCGACTGGATGGCGGTTAGAAAAGATACCAACTCGGTAAGCATCGATCCCGGTTATATCAATGCACCCGGCGGCGATCTTACGCCAGGTTTGGTACCTTTCGAAAACCGCGGTATGCCGGTAACAACTATTCCACGCGATATCAACGACAGTACCCGAAGTGTGATAAGACCCGATATCGGTGCATACGAATTCACCATTTGCTACCCGCTTGGTGCGATCGAACTAACAGTAGATTCTGTCAGCGGCAATACCCTTCGTTTTAAATGGAATGCGGTTGCTAACGCCACCGGTTATCTGGTTTCGCGTAATGGCACAAACTGGGATGTTCCTTCTTCCGGAAAAACGGGCACTACCCATATCGTAACCGGTTTATCGGGTCTCGATACCACCGGCCTCATTGTACAGGCCCTTGGTACAAGATATGATTGTCCACCGGTATTCTCCCAACGCCTGAGAAGCCAGACGCTCGATGACCAGGTATTCTTCCCCAACATGTTCACGCCAAATGGCAATGGGCAGGATGATGTGTTCAAAGTATACAGCAATGTAGTGAAGACAATGCGGCTGATGATATTTAATCAATGGGGACAAAAAGTATTTGAAACCAGCGACCCGGGCGCCGGTTGGGATGGCGCTTACAAGGGGAAGCCGCAACCGGTTGGCATCTATGTGTACGTAGCTACATTGCGATTGAACGATAACAGAACAATAACTAAAAAAGGCAGCTTAAACCTTATAAGATAAACACTTCAACAGTTTATTGAATAAATAACTTTTCATAACGCTTTCATAGGTCTGATTTACACGAAGCTGGATGTCTATCCAGCTTTTTTATGCTGTTGAATGCATCGACTAAACATACGATTTAGTTTATATGTAAAGCAATATGCGTTTTGTAGCAGTTGTAACATACACACATATTCACTTATAGCAGTTAAAAAAAATTGATTATTTACAACAAATAAATAAGGGTTCAGGCATTCTGCCAGTTTATGCGGGTATGCGTATTCCTCACAGCGGGCCTTTTCCACCCTGTAAAGGCTTTTTCTTTTTCTTTTCAATTCCTGTTCCCCTATATTTGACCATTCTTACCTTTTCCGTGTAACCTAACCAAACTACAATTACCCCTCCCCCTACACCGTAAGTATAACAGTAACAGGAGCGTCAAAACAGACGCATTCCAACAGTTTTTGTTTTTCACAGAAACATGTATAGTCCAGGTAAACGGCCGACTGATTTCATTCCTGGTATTTTTTATTGAGTTTCCCACGGCACCGGCAAAAATCAATACATATTGGCCGGGCAGGCAGGTTATGCAATCACCTGTTTAGCCCGGGAGAAAAATTTATAACGTATCACAGTTTTAAAAATACACTGATGATGCGAGCGGGATATATTTTCTTATTGATAACCTCAAATGAAAAACTAATGTACAAATCACACAATTTCTTCCGTTACAACCGGCGGTTGCTGGCCATCTCTTTGATCGTAGCATCTCTCGTATCCTGTAAAAAAGAAATAACTGAACCTGTCGACGATGAAACGCTGGTGAACAGCACGTCAACGGCACGGATCAGCTCGTTACTAAGCCTTGTTTGGGCCGACAATATCGAGTTGCTTACCTGGCTAAGCATTGGGGTAAGCAGGCAAACATCCACCTCCTATGGAATTACAGCCGTAACTGACCCTGTTTTTCAGGGCTCCAAATGTGCGCGCTTTGAGTTAAGGTCAGGCGACCGTGAAACTAATGGCGGCACGAGAGCCGAGCTCAGTTTTCCTCCAATTACAAGCCTTAACCGTTGGTATTCTTATGCGGTGTATGCCCCATCGGCTCAATATAAGTACGATGAAGACGATGAAGTTCTTTCCCAGTGGCACCAGGGCGGCGGCGAAACCCCAGCGCTTTGCCTGAGGGTAAGGAGAGACCGGTTGTATATAAGAATACTGGGCAGTTGGGTTGACCTGGGTGTTTTTGAAAAGGATAAATGGCAGGCCTATGTTATGCATGTTAAACATTCCTCTGGTTCCGACGGATTGATCGAGTTCTGGCGCAACGGTGTAAAGATCCTGAACCGGAGTGGCGCCAACATGTATAGTCTCAGAGATGATGATTTTCATTATCCCTACCTGAAAATGGGCATTTATAAATCTGACTGGAACGGCAGCAGTACTACTGAAACCAGCCTGAGGGTACTTTATTATGACGACATCAAAATAGGTAATGAATGGGCAACCTATGAAGATATGGCGCCGAAACCGAACTATACCACGCCTACCGCCACCACTGAGCCTGTTTCCGCACCTACATCGTCTGCCACCTCAACCACCACTATGAGCATTACCGATTTCAGGCTCGTCAACGCCGATACTGAAAAAGAAGTAATGTCGATCACCAACGGACAAACGATCAGCCTGAGCGAGCTCGGACTAACCAAAGTGAATATCAGGGTAACTACTACTACCCCCAGCGCCAGCGTAAAGATGGAATTAAGCGGTGAACAAAGCAGGAGATATACAGACAGTGAATCACCCTATGCGTTGCATGGCGACGATGACGATGGCAATTATTACTATGGCAACTGGAACCCGCCGGCACTGGGCACTTATACGTTAAAAGCCACGCCTTACACCGAAGATGATGCAGAAGGCACTGCCGGAAATTCAAAAACGATCACTTTTACGTTTGTAAAATAACAGCAACACCTGTACAACCACAAAAAAGGACCGCTTACGCGATCCTTTTTTTGTGGCCCGGTGTTGTTACCGGAACCATGCTGTATGTCTGCTAAATAATCTGCGTGTCAATAACCATTGGTGCCAATCAGCAGCAGCGCCATCGCCGCCGTTTACACGCAGCCTGGCTTCGGCAGCGATCAAATACAATCATCATACATGGCCGCGCCGAAAACCGCCTTATTTTGATTGATAGAGCCCAGGCAAAACCCCACACATTATACAAAAAAGGGCCGGTAAAAACCGAACCCTTTTCGTTACAATCTACCTTTTTGATGTATTATTTATTTATCGGCGCCGGCGCCCAATAATATGTATGGTTCGCATCACTGGGCTGGTTGATCAGCGATACTTCCGCCGCGTTGCGGCCGGCATTCGCTTTTTGCACGGTTTCGGTCCGTAGCAGGTCGAACCATCTGATACCAACCTCTGCTGCAAATTCCCATCCTCTTTCCGCTATTACAGAATCCCTGAAAGCGGTTTGGGATAACCCGGTTGCCAAAGCAGGCAAACCCGCTCTTTGCCTAACCTGGTTCACCGCGTCATATGCGCTGGCATCAACACCCGACGACATGGCTTTTGCTTCTGCATAGGTCAACAGCACTTCAGGATAACGAATGATGAACATAGTGGCGCTGCCCCACCAGTCGTTGGCCTTGTGCGTTGCCCAGTCGTAACTATGGTCGTCGCGGTATTTCAGGAAATAAGGATGTTTCTGTAATGTATTCTGCCAGGTAACTACCTTATTGGGATCGTTCTTTACGAAATATTCCGATTGATACGTAGCATTCTTTCTGGGCCCTGCAGGAAATTTGTTGTAGAATGCAATTTCGCCATAGCCATCTTCCCAACCGCCTTCTTCATAATCGGGCGCAAAAGGATTGGGGCCGCACATGTTCCCGTTCTCCCAACTCCATGCAGGAATATCATTATTATAATAACAGGCAAACACCGCCTCTTTATTGAACTTGTTCCCGATCTTCCAGATATCGGAAAAATCCGTCATCAGGCCGTATCCCCAGGTAGCTTTCCCATCAATCACTTCTTTTGCTTTGCCGGCGGCCATGGCGTATTTATCTGCCTGTTTCAGCGGCCACCCCGCCATGGTGAGGTATACATTGGCCAACAGGGCCTTTGCTGAACCTTTTGTGGCCAGTACATCGATACCATTCTGCCTCGATTTTCCGCTCCAGTGATCGGGTAGCATGATCTCTGCATTCTGCAGGTCGGTTACAATCAAATTATAGATCTCAGCTACCGTTGCATTGGGCCTGTTCTCCTGAACCACCGCCTCCGTTGGCATGGGTACTTCGCCCCAGGTTCTGGTTAAAAAGAAATAACTGACAGCCCGCATAAAATAAGCATAACCGGCAGCGTTATTGCGTTGTTCTTCCGTTGCAGATGTTGCGTTGGCATAATTTTGAATAAGCGAGTTGGCCGATTTTATAGTGGCATAAAAATAATTCCACCAGGCGGTCATCCGGCTGTTCGATGCGTTGGCGTTAAAAACATCGAAGTCGGAAAATTCTATTTTATTGCCCGCTCTTTTTGACGTAATGTCATCCCCGCCGTAATAGGCGCCCACTATTGTATTAAAAGCGCCATTGAGCTGCAGGGCCAGCGCGGCCTCCGCCATTTCAAGGTCTTCACCGGTTTTATAAAAACTTAACGGTGTAATGCTTCCTTCGGGCTTTTCTTCGAGAAAACTCTTGCTACAGGCCATGGCGAACAACATGAACGCCACGGGGCCAATATAATATTTAATGAATTGTTGCATAGTAATCACATTAAGTCAGTTTTAAAATTTTACCTGTACACCAACAGTAATTGTTTTGGGCGAAGGATAAGCGCCCAGGTCGATGCCTGCATCGGTATCGCTGCCTGCCATTGTGGAAGTAGCTTCGGGATCAAAACCTTTATATCTGGTAATCGTAGCCACGTTTTGTGCGCTCACATAGATCTTTGCAGTGGCCAGTTTTAACCATTTCTGGTTGATCTCATACGAGAGGCTTATATTCTTTAGCCGCACATAACTGCCATCCTGCAGGAACTGGGTACTCTCAACCCAGCTTTTATTTTTGCTGGCCGGGTTCGCAAACGAGGAACCTGAATTGGAAGGCGTCCAGTAATTGGCCGCATCGGCGAGGGTAATGAATTTTACATCACTGGTTGGTACAGCGGTAGCAGCATAGGTACCGTTGAAGATCTTATTGCCATGCGAGCCCTGTACAAAAACATTCAGCTCGAAATTTTTATACGCCAGGGAGTTATTAAAGCCCCATTGCATTTTTGGGGTTGCGGTTCCGGCAATCACCCTGTCCTCGAACCCGATAGAATTGTTTCCGCTGACATCAGTATACATGGCGTCGCCGGCTTTGTAATTTCCTTTATCGGCCTGATGTACGCCTTCCCAGGGAATAAGATAAAATGAGCCGAGCGGCTGCCCTGGTTTTACCACCTGTATACTGTTGGTAATAAGCCCGGCGCCTACAACGATCGGGCGCTCCAACAGGGAATCAGCACCGAGACTAATCACTTTATTCTGGTTGAACGAAGCATTAAAGGATGCGTTCCAGGTAAGATCGCCGCTTTTATACGGTGTTCCATCGATCGCGATCTCCCAGCCCTTATTATTGACCTTACCAATGTTTTTCAGGAACGTTCCGCCGCCATCATAATTGGCGATGCGGGTATACAGCAGCAGGTCGGTGGTGTTTTTATTGTAATAGTCAACACTTATATTCAGCCTGTTGCCTAACAGGCCTGCATCGAGCCCAATATTCGTTTGCTTCGATGTTTCCCATTTCACATCAGGATTGGCGGGGTTGCCCAGCGTGTACCCGGGCGATGTTGTTGCAATTCCATAAGAATAGGTTACGGGCGTGAGCAGGCCGAGCGTACTATAGGGACCTACGGCCTGGTTACCGGTAATGCCCCACCCTGCTCTTAATTTAAGATTGGAAAAAATGCCGAGGTCATCGATGAATTTTTCATTGCTCAGTTTCCAGCCAAAACTAAAGGACGGGAAATTGCTCCACTTGTTATCGCCCTGGAATTTGGAAGAACCATCTCTTCTTATGGTGGCCGTCAACAGGTATTTATCATTAAAACTGTACGCTACGCGGCCCATGTACGACAAAAGCGACCAGTTGGTATAGCCCGAAGAAATGCCCTGCGAAGCATTAAGGCCCAGGTTGTAATACCCGTTCGATAAGGAAGCCAGGCCTGTGCCCGATGCACTGAATGTATAGTATTTATTGGAAGTGGCTTCCATTAAAGCAGTGGCAGTGATGTTATGTTTGCCGAAATATTTATGGAACGTAAGTACATTGCTGTTCTGGTAGGTATAGTTTTCCGCAGAGCTTTGTCCCGAACCGTGATTGCCCGCACTGATCCAGTCGTTATTCACATATGCACTTCTCGCCAATTGCATATCAATGCCGCCATTGATGGTCAATGTGAGCCAGTCGGTAATGGAATATTTCAATTTTCCGTTGAAGATGCCCACATTCGAAAAATTGTCTGCATCACGCTCCTTAATTACCATATACGGGTTCCCCCATATGGGCGATATGCCAAAGCGGTTATACCGGCCGGGCTCTTCATACACCTCTTCTGTGGGCGCCCAGGTGAGCGCACTCGTAACAGGATTGCCTTTGGAGCCGATATCGCCGTTATTATGAGAGTTAATGCGGCCTGCATAAACATTGATGCCGAAATTCAGCCGCTTGCTCAGTTTCAGGTCTATGTTCGAACGTACCCCAAACTTTTTCTGTCCACTGTTCACCAGTAAACCTTCCTGGTTTATAAAGAAGCCCGACACATAATATTTTGCGTTCTCGGTTCCGCCGGCAACCGACAACTGATGACTTTGCGTAACGGAATTATCGAAGATCATACTTTGCCAGTCGGTTGTTTTACCGGCATATGATTGCGGATCGGCAAATACGGTGGCCCCTGCCGTTAGGTTGGCGATCGATGCATAGGAAACAGCATCCATGAGATCATATTTTTTCATCGGCCGGTTAAAACTGGCAAAACCATTGTATTCAATTTTAGGCTTGCCGCTTTTGCCGCTTTTGGTGGTAATGATGATAACGCCATTGGCGCCCCTTGAACCGTATACCGCAGTAGCAGAAGCATCTTTCAGCACTTCCATAGATTCAATATCGTTTACATTGATATCGCTCAGCCCTATGCTGCTGAGGGCAATACCGTCTACGACATACAAGGGCTCGTTACTGGCGTTCACTGAATTGGCGCCGCGGATGCGTATTTTAACGCCGCCGCCCGGCGCTCCCGAATTATTGGTGACAGCTACGCCCGCCACCCGGCCCTGCAGGGCAGAGGAAGCGTTCACTACCGGTTGGTCTTTATAAGCTTTGGCAGAAAGGGTAGCCACAGATCCAGTAAGATCACTGCGCCTTTGGGTACCATACCCTACCACTACTACCTGCTCTTCAATCACAGCTATGACAAGGGTAACATCGATAACGTCGGTGGCAGCGGATACCGTAACCTGCTGCGTGCTGTAGCCAATGGAAGAGAATTCGAGCACATCACCCGGTTCCGCATTTATTTCGAACGCTCCAAATTCATTGCTCGCCACGTTTATGCCCTTCGCTTTATTGGAAACGGTTACGGCTGCCACCAGCTCGCCGCGTTCGTTTTTTATCGTTCCTTTTATTTTAACAAGCGCCGGTGGCGGCATTGGCGTTTTATCAACTTCCGGCACTTTTTCCTTTATAACTATGGTTTCGCCGAGCCGTACGAAGGTGAACGGCTGGTTGGCAAAACATAATTTCAACACGTCACCCACCTCCATGTTCTTCACATCGAGATCGATATTTCCGGCGCGTTGAACCACCTTCATATCATAAACAAACTCAAGGCCTGTTTGCCTGTTGATCTGCCTGAACACCTCCTTCAACGAAATATTCTTTTTGGAGATGGAGACTGTTTGGGCATCGCTGTCCACTGCATACACCTGCACGGTTGTTAACAGCATCAATGCAATCGTTAGTTTCATGCTCATAAGCGTTTGCGTATGGCTATCCGCCCACCGGCGAACATAGCCATAAAGTAAAACTTTCATACTTTTGCTCAGTTTTTGGTTTGTAAATATTGGTTGCCGAATCGACTAATAAACGACCAAAGCATTCGCCGGGAGTGCTCGCAACACTTCCGGTTTTTTTGGCTGTTTATTTTTTGAGTTACAGGATACAAGTTACCGGGGGATAACAATAATCAACCTTTTTAAAGTGAAGCCCTGCGACCTGGAACCTGGAACGTTTTATTATTTGGTAACAATGATCTTCCTTCCTTCTATGGTAAATTTCACCTTACCGGCCAATTCAAAATAATTGAGCAATTGCCTGAGGTCTTCTTTTCTGGATACCACTCCGCCCAGGCGGGTTGCGGATGAAATTTGTTGATACTCCACCTCCACATCATACCACCGGGCTATCTGCCGCATGATCAGTTTTATGTCGGCATTGTTGAAGTGGAATTTTCCGTTCTTCCAGGACACAGCTTCTTCGAGGTCGACGTTTTCGTGAATCGTCAATCGTGAATCGGCAGTTAATACAGCTTGCTCACCTGGCTTAAGTATTGCCAATTGCCGATTGCCAGCCTGTCCTGATTTGCCGGGAATTGCCGGGTGCTTATTTCCCATTGACCATTCACCATTCACCACCTTCACCGCCCCTTCCAGCAGCGTAGTTCTGATCGCTTCTTCTTCGCTATACGCCATTACATTGAAATGCGTGCCCAGCACTTCTACCTCGGCCTTGTTGGCCACCCTTACTTTAAATGGCATTTTTTGTCCTGAGCTGTGCCGAAGGGAGGCTACCTCAAAGTAGGCTTCGCCGGTGAGCTCAACGGTACGGCTGTTCCCTGTAAAGGCAACAGGGAATTTAATAGCTGAAGTAGCATTCAACCATACTTTGCTGCCATCGGGCAATACCAATTGATATTGTCCGCCCCTTGGCGTGCTGATGGTATTGTAGATCATTTCACCGGCACCTGCTTTATTAGGGTCGTAAATTATTTTTCCATTCTTGTTAATAATGTTGGTATTTCCCTGTTGCACCAGCAGGCCGGCACCTGAACTGTCAAGATCGATCACCGAGCCATCGGCCAACGTTAAGGTTGCCCTGTCTTTGCCGGGCAGCACCGTAGATTGACCTGCAGGCTGACCACTTTCTTTGGAAGCCAATTCTTTCTGCCGGGAGATGGTTTGTATATAGGAGAAGAATAAAACGCATGCGACAATAATAATGGAAGCCGCTGCAACCAGCTGCCAGGACTTCTTTTTATAAAAAGGGGTGATCTTGTTTTTACCATGGATGCGTTCTTTCAACGCCAGCAGGATCTCTATACGCAGCACCTCTGTTTGTTCCGTTTCAGAAACAACTATCTGTTCCTCATCATTCCATTGGTCGTACAGTTGGTGCAACTGCTGCTGCTCTTCGGCAGTGGCGTTGCCGGCCAGGAATTTTTCGGCCAATGCGGCTAACAATTGTTCCTCCGGAACACTCATATGGCAAGTTTTATGCTCTTATGAGTGTTGGGCAGACAATTAACCCTTAGTCGTTTTTTATTTTTTTCGAAAAAATTTTATAACATCAGGAAGATGGCAGCGTCACCCAGTTTATCCCTGATGATCTTCAATGCTTTGGTAAGATGGGCTTCGGCAGTTTTTTGGGAGATGTCGAGGTCTGCCGCTACCTGGGTGAGCGATTGATCGAGCAATTTATTTTTTATAAAGACCAGGCGGCATTTTTCAGGCAGGGCAGATGATAAAGCGGTTATCTTTTCCAGCATCAATTTATTTTCCAGCAGGTCGGCAAGGGCTGTCGTAAGTGTTTGCTTATTAAATGTTTCCTCGTTTATATTTTCAGCCTGTCTTTTTTTTCGGGCCAGCGAAACATATACCGCGTACCGGGCCATGGCAGCAACATAAGCGGGAAAGGATTCAATGACCAGCGACTGCCGTTTTGCCCAGAGGGTAAAAAATACTTCCTGTACGATCTCCCTTGCTTCGGGGTCTGACCTAAGGTGTTTATGTGCCACGAAATAAAGCTTTTGCCAGTACCGGTTGTATAGCTCGGTATAAGCCAGCTCATTATCTTGTTTTACAAGTGCAAACAGATCGTTATCGTCGGCAGCGTTGTACAATTAGTTGGTTGTATATTGTGGAATGCAGGTTAGTGCCTGTACTATGCTAAGTTGCTAAAAAAAATCATATTATTCTAAAATATATTAAATAAAAAGGGTAAGTAAATACGGCGATCCTGCATGCCAGAATCAGCCAAACGCCAACTTTATACATTC
>CBIHPC010000213.1:0-10581 GCA_966211305.1 uncultured Niastella sp. | reverse complement strand
ACCGAAAAGATCCTGTACGAACAGGAACTGCTGGGCTTAACGCGTTTTTTACTGCATATCAGTGTTGGCACCATGCCCCATGCAAAAGTGATGAAGGCGATCGAGTTGTTGGGGACTAAAGTCGCTCCTGAAGTACGGAAATATTCGAAGACGAATGTTGGTTCTTAGTTCACAGTTCACAGTTCATCGTTTACGGTACAATGAACTGTGAACTATGAACTATTTAACTTCTCAACCGCCAATCTTGCATTCAGATGCTCTTCCCATTGAATGCTTTTCCCCTCCGCCTGCAGATACGTTGTAAAGAATAATTTAATACTGTCAATTAACGTATCGGGCAGTTCTTCCAGCGACATTATGCGATCGTATTCGCTGCTTTGTTCAAGGATGCCTATATACCGGTCGTTGCGATATGATCTTTTTCCTCCCATGGTTTGCGTGGCCTGTAAACAGCCAACGATGCGCACATCCATTATACAACCGGGAAAACCCTGGTACTCTGAAAGTACCAGTATATCAAGCGGGTCGCCATCTTCTCCTTTTGTGCCCGGGATAAAACCAAAATCGAATGGAAATACCAGTCCGGGCGCCAGTACTTTCTTCAATCTGAACAGTTTGGTTGCCTTATCGAATGCGTATTTCTGGCGGCTTAATTTGGGTGTTTCAATAACAACGTCCATGGTACAAGGTTTGATATGAATTCCATCAAATGCTATGCCCTTATAATTAGGTAATAGTGATCATTATATATTCTTTTGTTGATATTAAAATTGATATTTGACGTGCACTATTGAAAGCTGGGGGTGGTATGATTGGTGAATACCTATTAATAACTGTTAAAATACTTCCCTATGCGTAGAGAGACCTTCGAAAACACTACGCTGCCTAATTTGTACGAGATGCTCAACGATTGCAGCATCGACCGGGTGATGGCCATCGATAATAATATGTACGTTATTGCCTGGAATAAGACAGCAGCGAAGGTTACCGGTATCGAAAAAGCAGATATTATCGGCAAACCTTTATTGGAGACATTCCCGCAATTAAACGACGACCCTGAAATGATGGAAGCTATACAATTTGAATTTCAGGGTAAAAAATCATTTCTTCCCGCCCGTGCGGGATTATTGAACCGGCAGTCATACGAGAATCATTTTATCCCGCTTATCAATGAGGATGGTTCTGTGAAAGGCGTTATGAATATCATGCATGATGTGGCTCAACGCGAAAAAGCGGAAAAAAAATTACAGCAGTTAAATGAAGCGCTGGAACTGCAATACCGCCAGCTGGAAACGGCTTCCACTGAAATGGCTACGTTTACTTATATAACCAGTAATGAAATAAAAGTGCCGTTACGGCATGTGTACACGGCCTTTGAACTGCTGGTAAATTCGGAAGGAAAGAACCTGTCGAACGGCGGCAAGGCAAATATCAGGCGGATCCAGGCTTCCCTCAATCGCATCAACCTGTTGCTGGATGACATCTGGGCCCTGAGCCATATCAACAGTTTCAAACAGGTGCGTAACTCAGTTGACCTGAATGATGTTTACCGCGAAGCGCGGAATAAACTGCAAAAGAAGATCAGTGAATCGGATGCCATCATCGATGCCGCCAACCTGCCCGTAATTGCCGGTTATAAAGAAATGCTTGAAACGCTGTTCGTAAACATCATCGGCAACGGGCTGAAGTTTCAGCCAGCCGGAAACCAGCCTCTTATCAGCATCAAAAGCCACTTCGTGGATAATGAAAAACTGCCTGCAGGTATTCTTAGCAATAAACCCATGTTGCTGCTGACATTTTCCGACAACGGTATTGGCTTCGATCCGGCGCAGGCTGACAGGATTTTTATCATGTTCGAAAAACTGCATCTAAAAGGAGAATACCATGGTTCGGGTATGGGCCTCGCCATTGTAAAGAAGATCATGGAGGCGCACGATGGTTTTGTACAGGCTACTGCGCAACCCGGGGAAGGTGCAACGATACAGTGTTATTTTCCGGTTGAATAAATAATATGACCTGTAAGGATCGCGTCAGCTTGCCGATATTTCAGGCCGCTAAAGCGAACCTTACAGGTCTGTTTCATTCTCAGGGCTATACCACCCAGATCTTTTTGTCCCAATTGTACGCGCCTTCGTGTTCGGCTTCTACATTGATGTAGTTTTCTGCGATATCTGTCAACATCTGGTCGGTCATTTCTTCTTCGGCCAGCGTTTTATCGAGGATATCCGCTGCGCGCTCCATTCCCATGGTTAGGGCCAGCGCCACCAGTCCGCCATAAGATGCGATCTCATAATGTTCTATCTTTTGCGCGGCAATGATCAGGGCTGCATCCCTTGTCATGGTATTTTCTTCTGTTTCGCGAAGGATGGTCTTCAGTTCTTTTACCAGTCCGTCCATGGCTTCGCATCGTTTCCCCTCCGGTTTTTGTCCGATCATTTGAAACACTTTTTCCAAACGTTTTACATGGCGTTGGGTTTGTTTCATATGTTCATCAATGGCGTCTTCCAACTCCTCGGTAGTTGCCGCATTTTTCATTTCAGGCATTGCTTTCAGCAATTCCTGTTCGGCATAATACATATCTTTTACCTGGTCAATAAAGAATTTTTGCAGGTAAGAAGGTGTTTCTTCCGGGTCTTGTTGGGTGCCACCTTTTTTCCTGGTTTCAGTTTCGGGTGTGTTGTGCCCGTTTTTTTTACCTGTTTCTGTTGCGGTGCCCATATCTTGCATTTTTTATCGAAATTTATAATTGGTGAAAGAAAGGATAGAGCGTATTCACCCTACCCTTTTTTAAAAGCCCACTTATGCACACCAGGTGTTACCTGGAACTACTTCTGCTTCGGCTTGAACCTGAACGGCTTTTACGGCCGCTGCTTTCTGAACGGTTACGTGATGAAGAACTTCTGTTTGAAGAACGGCCCTGGCCGGAGCTGCTGCCGCCCTCATGCGATGCACGTCCGCCCATACTGGCTATGCGCCGTACCTGGTCTTTCGGCATACTGGCGAAACCGCGGCGTGAAGTCCCCGAGCTGCTTCTGCCCGAACGGCCACTCATACCGCCCCTGTAATCCTGTTCAAACTCATTGCGGTTCGAACGGCCCTGCCGGCCATACTGATAATCTTCTTCGCCGTACTGCATATTGCCCATGCGGCCCTGCTGGCTGCCGCCCATGCCAAAACCGCGGCGGGAACGGCCCTGCATCTGGCTGCCATATCCTTCGTATTCATTTTCATCTTCATCATACTCTTCATCCTCTTCTTCTCCGTATTGTCCCCGCATATTATAATCATCATCGTCCTGGTCTTCTTCTATATACCAGTCGTCCTGGTCTTCCTGACTGCCATACCGGCCCTGCATGCCATATTGGTTATAGTCATCGTCGTCTTCATCTTCTTTATACCGCTGGCCATAGCTTCTGTTCCTGTTATAGTTGCCGTATTCGTCTTCCTGGCGATTGCCCGACTGGCTATAACCGCCAAAACCACCTTGTTGTCCATAGCCGCCCTGACTGCCCCAGTTGCCGCCCTGACTGCCTTGTCCCCGGCTGCTGCCCTGTTGTCCATAGCCACCCTGGCTGCCCCAGCCGCCGCCTTGATTTCCGTAACCACCCGAACCGCCATAACCGCTTTGCCCGCCGCGGTGCTGGCCATAGTCCTGATTATAATTTTCCTGTTCTCTGTATCCTCCCTGTCCATAACCACTGTATCCGCCGAAACCACCCTGCTGTCCACGATTTCCGCCGTATTGTCCATATCCGCCATAGCCGCTCCGTTGCTGACCATATCCCCCGTATCCGCCTCTGTTTTGTCGTCCGTAGTCCTCATTCTGATATCCTCCCTGCTGCCCCCAGTTACCACCTTGTTGTCCCCAGTTTCCTCCTTGTCCATATCCTCCCTGTGAGCCATACTGCCCACGGTTTTCTTCATTGCTGCGGCGGCCGTAATCCTGCCTGCCCTGGCGATCTCTTCTGTTCATAATTAAATGGTTTAATCGTTAGAAAATTGATGATGCATATACTGCAATTTTAATGCTCACTGTATTGATTGTTTTGTTGTTGTAAACAATGATGTTGTTTTGAACGCGCACCTGTACTGAATAACAAATGATGATATGCGTTATACATGCCTGACACATGTTGCGAATGAAAAAGAAGGTTTGGTGAATGCAAAAAAATGACAATTACTGCCGGCGCGTACTATGCAAAAAGTATATAAAAATGTTAACCGTTAGTGAACTGAAACTATTTACAGTTATATGAGAAATAATAATAAACCACAGAATTATTTTTTGATGATTATGATGCGCATATAATTCCTCAATATGACCTGCTGTTTGTGATCCTGCCGTTTAATTTCAATGGCATACGATTTTCAGATATACAGCAAATGTTCTTTACGGGGGTGGTTAAGTAAACAAGCGTTGCTCTGTTTTCAGAACAATGGCATGTAAACTAAACCTGAGATCAAACTCCTACAACCTGATCTGGATAATGCCAGCGAAGGGAACGAAGAACAAATGAGGACTCCGGTACAGCCGGAGTCTTTTTTTTGCGGCCTCCCCCTAACCCTCCCGACGAGTCGGGACAGGCTCTCCGGTAGAGGGGGAACTTTTCATAACTTTGAATATCCGCTGGTTGTGTTTTTACATTCAGTACCTTACAAACATATTTTAACGCGGCTAATTGCAGGACAAATGAAGGCATGAGAGCAAATAGTTTATAAGAATAAATAATAATCGATTGAAAATTTGTACTATTGGCTCCGGTAAATAATTTTTTTTCTCCTTTTGAAGTATCTATCTTTATAGAACCTACGGGTGTTCCTTCCTCCGTTTGATCATACATTTTTTCTTTAGTATTATTATATTACCTCCCCTTTTAAACGTAAGAGGGGGTGTTCAATACATCCTTTAACTTACAGCATATTTTTTCGCTTGCCTTTTAATGATTGAAATATTAACCAATACCCAACCGGCCTCCGGCTGCAATGATGTGCAGGTATAACAAGTTTGTTACATAAAGAAAGATGTAAAAGACCGTGAATATGCAGAAAACTATCTTACTTATTGATGACGATGAGGAAGAATTTTATATTTTTAAACTGGCTTTGGAACTTGCTGAAATAAATTACAAATGTGTTTGGGCCAATGGGCTTGAACAGGCCACACACATGGTGAAGGAAATGCGGCCCGATTTTGTATTTATAGATATTAACATGCCTCGCTATAACGGTTTCAATTGTTTAAAAAAGTTGAAAGAAATGGAATCGTTACAACGGTGCACATTTGTAATGTATTCAACCTATATCAGCGAGGATGACCACAACAAGGCGATGAAATTAGGGGCCGGGCATTGTATGCACAAGCCTGAGAATATTAAGGTGCTGTTGAAACAACTGAACAGTTTATTCAACGATAAAACCCATTCTGCCTGATTGAAAGATGGCATATTTCGCTACCGCGTTCACTTTTTTCATATCCATTGCGGCGGAGGGGAGATAACGTTTCCAAGATAGAAAATGATCAGCCGGTTTCATAGTTTAGAGTTATTTAGTTTGGGTGTTTTAACCCATTATTATAATTCCACCACCCGTTCCAGTTCTCTTCCTTTATACACATCGTACAGGTTCAGGTCATTCATATGTACATAGCCGATATGGCAGCCGCAGGTGTCGTTAGTGCAGCTGCGGGGTTTCAAAATGCCTTCGAGCGCATCCTCGTACAGGTTACCCAGTTTCTCCTTAATAAAGTGACAACGGAAAATATTGCCATCGCCGTCTACGCTTATAACGGTATGACCAGTACGGCAGGCTTTACCTTTACTTTCGTGGTATACCATGTTGTAGGGTACGTATGGGTCTACGGTTATCAAACGTTCGCGGTCGGTTTCGTCATAGTAATCGGCCTGCTTTTTCAGCGCATTCACCCACAGGTATTTTTCTTTAGGCAGCAGCGTGCGCATGGTCTCTATTTCTTCAATGGTTTCTTTAAACCCAACAATGCCCACACTGTACATAACGCCCAGCGCATCGAGCTGGCGGCATTTGTTTAGGAAGGTCTGGCGGTCAACCTGTGTGGGATGATAAGTGGCCCACAAGGCAATTTTATCTTTGCCGGCTTTTTGCAGCCAGGTGAGCGAACAGGAGAGATTGGTTTGAATGACCACTTTTTGAACATTGGGCATATTGCTTAATTCAACCATGGCCTGCTGGTAATGTTTGCGGATAAGCCCTTCGCCCCAGGGCGTAAAGAAGAGCTTAAAGCTGGTATTTTTTTGCTGTTGTACAAACGCCACGAAGCGTTCTACCTGTTGTTTGTCGGTAGCCATGGTTGCCCGGGTATCTTTTCGCCTGGCGAACGGGCAATACGGGCAGTCGTAATTACAACTGGAAAGCACACCCCGGTATAGTATCGACAGCGTCATTGTAATTCAAATTCGGTGATCAGTTGTTTTATGGGGGTAGAATACAGGGCCGGACCAATGGCGTCGGAATAATCGATCCCATGTTCCGTCAGGTGCAGGATGCCGTTTTGCAGCAGGGCCATGCCGGCGGTTATCAGTTCCTGTAACAAGGGATATTGTTGCAGGGCATCATTGCCATACAGGGTGCTGTACCTGTTGAGGTTGAGACCGGTGCCATGCAGCACCGATTTAATGACAAAGCGCCGTTGTTGTTCTTCTTTATTCAGTTCGATGCCATAATCCACTTCGTTGAAATGCGGTTTGGCAATATATTTTTCAATGATGGAACGGATGTTATGCCGGGCAACGGCATATTCAGAAGAATAATGCACCGAGCGGGTATATGACCTTGCCCCTGCTCCCAGCCCGATCATGCCATCTTCCTGGCAACTGTAAATGCGTGCGGTTTGTTTATGTGTAAGCCCTTCTTTCCGGAACATGCGCATGGAAACCTGCCGGTAGCCCGATGACAGCAACAACTGTTTTGCTTCGCGGTAAAAAATAAAGCGGTTGTCTTCCTGCTGTTGTTCGCGTTTTGTTATGCCCGTAAGCGGCCGTACATACAGCGGGTACATAAACACTTCTTCCACTTCATACCTGATAACTTCCCGTACCGAATGCAGCCAGGAGCTCAGGGTTTGTGCGTAAGCGCCATAAATAAGATCGATATTGACCGTTGCAAAGGGATATTGTTTCAACAGGTCGAGCGCGGCATATACTTCATTGTTCTTTTGCGGCCGGCCCATTGCTTTTACTTCCTGTTCAACGAAACTCTGTACGCCCATGCTGATGCGGTCGATGCCCTGTTCGTTCAGCAGCCGCAGTTTTTCACGCGTAACCGTAGCCGGTGATACTTCAAAGGAAGAAGGCATGTCATCGGGCCGGGCGCCCAGTTTGCGAATAATAGTAAAGAGTTTTTCCAGCTGATGCGGTTGTAAAAAACCTGGGGTGCCGCCGCCAACGGCCATCTGGCCGAACGCCTTCGGCGCAATATGCGCTTTTATCGCCATTGTTTCCCGTTCCAGCGTTTGCAGATAGGCATCGACCATATCGCTTTGCGGATTGGCGATGGTGAACAGGTTACAGAAACCGCAACGCATTTCGCAAAATGGCAAATGCACATACAGGAAAAGCGCGTCTTTTCTTTCTTCTTTCCACAGCAGGGGCAGTGGCAGGTTGTTCAACCGGCGATAGCTGTGTTTATGCGGGTACGAATAAGCATACCCTTCGTAAATATTATCAAAAATGGTTTTAACCATTGCCTGTTTTATTTAATACAAAGGTGGCCATCGGCACTTCCCATACCGTGGCGTGGCCAACGCGGTGGCCGTAATAGTTATTTTCGCCATAAGCCGTTCCATGATCTGAGCATATAATGCAGAAGGTGTCGCGGTCCTTTTTACGGAACGCTTCAAGCAGCAGGGGCAACTGGCTATCTACATACTGCAGGGCCGCCCCATGCGATTGCAGGGTGTCGGTTTGGGCGCCCGGCAGATAGAAATAATTCGGCTGGTGAATAGCCGATACATTGATGAACATAAACAATTGTTCGTTTTGCGCTGCAGTTACCAGCGATACGGCTTTTTCAAACTGGTTGCGGGTAGAGTTGGGATCTGTAACACCATAGGAAGGCTGCCAGTAGCTTTCCTGGAAAAAGGATGGCAACACCCGGCCCAGCGCCGTTTGTTCGTTAAAAAAGCCTACACCGCCGATACAGATGGTTCTGAACCCCATTGCGGCAAAACCGCTGACGATATCGGGTGTTTCAAACACCTGCGTTTGCGCACCGGTTGTTTCGCTGCCGGCAAAACGGGCGGCGAACAAACGCGGCGCTTTGGCATTCGATGCCGGGGTTGGCAAAAAGCCGGCAAAGAAAGCATGATGCGCCGCATAGGTAAAATTGCCGGGTGAATGGCAGCGCTGCCAGCCGTCCTTACAGTACCGTTGAAAATGCGGTGTCGCATTTTCATTGAACAGTTGTGCGGCTACATCGTAACGCAGGCTGTCGAGCGTAATGAAAAGCACATGCATACGCTTCACCACTTCATTCATATCAACAGTTTGCTCCATGCACTTATTTCTGTAATGTTCTCAATGGTGATGGTTGGTTCCGTGCCGGTGTTCTTTTCCCGGCCGTGCGATACCCAGCAGGTATACAAACCGCATTCACCGGCCGCCCTTATATCGTTGAGCAGGTTATCGCCAACAACCACCGTTCTTGTAACATCCAGGCGCAGTTGGTTGACGATCTTGTGAAAGTACCGGGGATCGGGTTTTTCATATTCCATTTCACCCGAAACGAAGATGGCCTCGGGTTGAAAGAACTGTTCCAGTTGTGTATGTTGCAATTTGGCCCGCTGGGTTCGGCTGCCGCCGTTGGTGGCCAGCACCAGCAGGAAACGGTTGCGGAGTTCCTGCAACAGCGTTTGCACCTGGGAGTCGGGCTGAACATTCCGGCTGTTATTTATGTGCAGCAGCTGTTGCACCTGTTTTGCCGTAGTGTCTTTGCTTTTGCCGTATTTACCCAGCATCCAGGCCGAAAATTCCAGCCGGTCGGCATAACCCCAGTTGTCGTGCTGCATACAGTCTTCCAGCGCGGTTTGCAGGCGCTTTCCTTTGCAACCCTGTTCCGTTAACCAGGTTTGTATTGTCTGCCGCATGGCGGCGTTCCTGTCAATAAGGGTATTGTCAAGGTCAAAAATGAGGGTATCGATCGATTCAATCAGCATAATGCATGCGCTTTTGTTTTTTTATCATGGCATTGATCTGTGCTTCGTAACAGGTTTCGCCTTCATCGACCAGGTTGGGCAACAGATCGCCAAATGCATTTATTTCAAGCACTACTGTTTTGCGCAAACCGGCGGTGAGCAACACATCGATGCCCATGTATAATGATTTTGGAAAACAGGCGGCTGCCTGTTCGGCCAGTTGTTTTATTTCGTGTAGTTTACCGGCGCCGAAGACAGCGATAAATTCATTCATATCGCCCCGTTTGTTGCCCAGGTGTAAATTGGTAATTACGTTATCGCTTGTTCTGATTACAGTATGGCGGGCTTGGCCATCGATCACCAGTACCCGCAGATCGAAGAACCGGCCATGCAGCGTGGCCTTGGGCAGCCATTCTTCGGCAAATACCTGTTCGGCCACGAGGTGGTTTACAAGTTTTGCAATTTCCGTTTCGCTGGTATACGTGCGAACCTTCAGGGAATTGTACAGTTGCAGGCCATTGGGCGTTGATACCATTTCCACAGAGGTGATCGCCTGCACCCGGTGGCCGGCCTTGCGAAAGGCAATGACACCCGAGGCGGAGGAAGCATGTGCGGGTTTTACAAATACTTTATGCAGCCCGTGGACGTTCATCGATGCTGTGAGCTCATCATAATGGCTGAAACCGGTGATCCGGTACGGTACGGGCACCTGGTGTTTTTGCAACCAGGTTTGACAGGCCGGTTTATCGAATTGTTGCCGGATATCGGCCGGGTGGTTCATTACATGCTGCAAGCCCTGTTCACCAATGACCATTTGCATTTCCTGTAACCAATTACAGTAACCGCCGTACCAGGGCCGCATATTTTTTATGATGCCATGTTCACCGGGTGGCGATGAAGGGCCGCCTCCCCTTTCTACCAGCATTTGCCGTACGGCATCGTTCTCGCCGGGGGAATCGATCTTCACGATGTTTGCTGCAGGGATCAGGGGGTGTTCACAGCCATTTAACCAACCGGCATAGGAAATAACCTGGGGCATTGCATAACCCAGGTGTTGCACGGTTTCGCAAAAAGCGGTTACGCGCCGGTTCTCCCGATTGCCGATGATGGTGAACTGCATAGAAAAATTCCAAATCACAAATCTCAGTATCCAAAGAAGAAATTCCAAAATTCAAATCACAAGAACCAAATAAAGAGAACACAAATCACAAATGTTAAGATCCCAAAAACCCGAATTTCCCAAACCTTTTAAGGGACTGTAAGGATATTTGAACACGATTCCCTGTTCGCCTTTTTGTATTTATTATTTGGTTCCTGGTGCTTTTATTCTGCTACTTCTACATAGCGGTAATCGCCGTCGTCTTCTTCCTTGTCATCGAGATTGATGGAAATGCCGAGGCCTTTCAATTGTTCCA
>CBIHPC010000212.1:0-10650 GCA_966211305.1 uncultured Niastella sp. | reverse complement strand
TTAAAAAACCCTGAAACCATCAGGATTGTCATAAACCGGATGCGCGAACAATTCAATTGAAATTTTTGAACCGTTTGTTGCTGCGGTAACTGAGCCAGATAAAAACTACAGGCACCAGCAGAATTAAAATCAGGGATATTAAACCAAGCATAGATTGAATTTACCAGGATTTGGATTGATTATAAAACGAAGATATACCTTAGTTTAGTATAAGTATTTTCCCTAAAGCCGCCTAAACATGTGTTTAAGCCTGATACCTGATCTGCATCATAGTTCAATGCCTTAGCAGCCCGATCCGGACCATTTTACACATCATTTTAAGCATTCCCGCACTGTAGCGGATGATTATGAACTTTCAATTTATAATTAATATTATGTTAAATAGAGTATTTACAGAAAAGCCCGCTTTACGGCGGGCTTTTCTGATAAAGTCTTTTTATCGGCTACTTCCACGGCAAGCCGATCGTTCAGGCGATTCTCAGGGCCTTCGTTTTAAAAATCTGTTCCTCCGGAACAGCGCTCCCTCCCCGATCATTTCTTCACCGCGCTCAGCCGGTATAACCCAGCCCCATGCCTGTTTATATTCACAGAAAATTTATCGGTAAAAACGCCCAGTTGTTTGCAGCTCCAGAGGTCCTGTACCTTGCACGATTGCAATCCCAGCGCTTTCAGCTCGATGCCGATGGCCGCGGTTGCCGGCGGTTCCGGCCCTGAAGGCTGCTCAGTAAACACCAGGAAACGCATGGTGGCGCCCACATTCTGATCGGCACCGGCCTTATCCAGTCCGGCCATGGCGGTGAACCGGTCTACCCCTTCAGGAAGATCATATTCGATCACAGAATTGGCGTGCACGCCCAGTCCCAGCTCATATTTTTTGCCATCAACGATCAAATCGCCGCCGGAAACCGATCTGTTTACGCGGGGTTTGCCCCAGCCTGCGGTTGCGCTCGTCCATTTAAGCGTTGTTAACGAAATGGTATCATTTCCCTTGTGCAGCACCGGGTTTATCCAGTTGCCATGGTCCCAGTCGATATTCTCAACCGCAGCAACCGCCAGGTACAATTTGCGGGTATTGTTCAGCTTTATATCTATCATTTCCTGTGTGCGCTGCCGGTTGATCGTTTCGCTTTTCCAGATGGCTTTTTGCTCTATCATCTCTTCCCGGTCTTCGATATTGAATACGGCCAGTAATTTGTCGCCGTTCGCCGGGTCTTCGGCTACCCACGCCGCCTGTTTTTCATTGCGGAAAAGCTGTTTGTTGTTGACGCTTTTGTTCAACACATACAGCATATTCTTATTGGTGAGCAGCGAATCGGTAAAGGCATCGTTATCGGGAAAGTTGCCGCCAAACATCATAGGTGATTTAAAAATACTCCACAACGTCATTAAGGTATACTGTTCATCCCTGGTAAAATTCGTCATGCGCGGGTCCCCTCTTTCGGCCCGGATCCCGATACGGCCCAATGGCAGCATATCGCCATCGGGATATGCACCATACGCGCGCCATTTGTTCCAGCGCTCAAACACTTCAAAATGTTCTTTCAACTGGCGCCAGCTATCCCAGAAATCACCTACCGTACGCCACATATTGGCGTTTTTTTGTACATGGCCGGCATGATCGATGGGCGTTTCACCGGGCGATGTGCTCAATACGATCTTACGGCCGGTACGGTCGATGGCCTTCCTGATCATTTCCACTTCACCGGCAAAATAAATCGGCGACGACAGGTCATCGACCTTTACAAAATCAAGTCCCCATGATGCATATAACTCAAAAATTGAATTGTAATATTCCTGCGCACCGGCTTTGTCGGGCAAAATGGTATACATATCGTGCAGCCAGCGGCATTGGTCGGCGGTTGAATGAATGTCAGCCGCGGTTAGCTTCGTGCCTTTTATAGGCAGTTTTTGATTTACAGCAATTACCGGAATGCCGCGCATGATATGAATGCCGAATTTCAACCCTTTTTTATGCAGGTAATCGGCCAGGGGTTTGAACCCTTTGCCACCGGCCGCTGAGGGAAAACGGTTCACTGCCGGCATAAACCGGCCAAAGCTGTCAATGGAATACTGCGGGTCTTTTTCATTATAACCATGGGCTTTATCATTGGCCACATACCATCGGATATCGACCACCACGTAGTTCCAGCCCGATGATCGTAAACGGCTGGCCATATAATCTGCATTGGCTTTTACCTCTGCTTCCGTTACCGTTGGGCCAAAGCAGTCCCAACTGTTCCAGCCCATTGGCGGTGTAGGCGCCCAACTATGAAAATCGCTTTTACCAGTTTGTGCCTGTAAAAGATATACAGCAAAAATGCCAATCGTTACCAATAATGACTTCATGTATGTTGTATTAATTATAAACGGGTTTGCCTTCTTTGTCGGGAAGGAAAGTCATCATGTAGCGGGAAATAAAGATATGCGATGCGAAGATAAAAAAACGCAGCCTGGAAAAGCTGCGTCAAATTGATTGAAAAATTAAACCCTTAAACCCATGCGCACAATTGTTCAGCGCATGGGGTAAAGGTACTTTCCAGTGCTCATTTGGTTAACCCGATTTAATTAAAACAGAATTAAAATACATATTATGCAACCCTTCCAAACATGAATGCGTCCCGGGCGGGATATACGGCAAAAAAAAGTGCCACACCTTCGAGGTGTGGCACATCTACTATTTCGTGTATGCTTCTTAGTGTTTTCTATCGATGTTGTTATACTTGTCGGTATACTTAGTTACAGCATCCTGCAATTTTTTGATCTCGGCATCGATGGCTTTAACACCTGCTGCATCTTTCTTTGCTTCAGCCTGGCGTTTCTTTTGTTCCAACTGGTTTACTTTCTCTTCATTGATGATGATCAGGAGGTCAAGCGCATTTTTCAGGTTGTCTTTATCTTCCATTTTGAGTTTGCCCTGGGGGTCGAGCAGTTCATCAACCTTCATTAAGTAAGGCAATGCCTGTTCAAACTTCTTTGCGGTTTCAGTGCGTAATTCTTCTTTCTTCTTCAACTGATCAGGTGTCAGTTTTACATTTCCCTGGGGACGAATGTTCTTGTTCTCGTTGTTGATCTCAACACCCTGGTTGTAATAGATCTGTCCGAGTACCATGCTGGCGTTTGCGTAATCAGGCTTTTTTTCCAGCGTTTTTGTCATTACTTCAATTGCTTTTGCAATGAGCTCTTTGCTGTTGGCCGGACGTTTGCTGGCATCAGGATCGTAACCGGTTTGGTATAATTCAACGCCATAGTTGAACAGGAACAGGTAGTTATCGGGATTTTCATTGATAACCTGCTCATATTTCTTAAACAGTTCTTCCTTGTTGCCTTTCTCGCGTGCCATGTCAAGTTCAAAACCTGTCCAGAACTGATCCTGGGGATATACTTCGCGACCCAGTGCAGAGAATTTCGAAGCGTTGGCGATATCATCTTTTCTGCGATAATAGTCGGCCAGCCACTTATAGATCTCTACAAAGCCTTCGCCTTTTGCCTTTGCCTCGGCGATCTTACCATAATAAATGGCTGCATCGTCGGGTTTTTGCGCCTTTTCAGCAGAGATACCGGCGTACAGGGTTGTAGTGGTATCGAGCTTAATGGGGATAATGCCTTTGGCAGACATCAGGTCGAATATGGCCAGTGAATTTTTGAAGTTTATGAAGGCGTCGTTGAAGTTGCTGGCATTATAAAAAGAAGCCGCATCTTTTGAATAACCTGTGTACAGGTCGATCAGCGGAGCGTTGTTATCCAGGGTGAGCTGAATATTCCTTTTTGCCGCATCTTTTTCTTTTGTCTCGAGGTCGAGATACGTTTTCATGGCTTCAAAAGCGGTGTTGCGGGCATCAGGCACCGATGATTTCAATGAAGAATCAGCAGCTATAGCACCGTACACCTTTGCTTTTGTGTACCACGCTTCTGAATTGTTTTTGAATTTTTCTACAGCCAGAACGTTATCGATCTCTGTTTTTGCGTCGGTCAGCTTTTTCCTGGACAAGAGGTCCTTCGCCTTTTCGAGTTTCTGGGCCTGTGACAAGAACCCAACTGCAGCAAGCAATGCTGTCAGAAACATTTTTTTCATGTGTTAATATTAATTTGTTTAGCCTATGTGCTTAATAAAACGCACCTCAATTATTCTTTTACCGGGTCTTCTTCCGTTCCGGTACCATCACCATCAGCGGAAGCATCGCCGGCATTCATTTCACTCTCATCAGATGCAATCTCATTGCCATCGGTTGCCTCTGCAATTACATTGCCATCGGCCGGTACTTCCACTTCGCCATTTTCGCCATTCTCTTCTTCCTCACTATCATCGAGTTTTGTGATGGCGGCGATCTCATCGCCGTCATCGAGGCGAATTAATTTAACACCTTGTGTGTTTCGGCCCAGCTCGCTGATACCTCCTGCCGGCATCCGGATGGTCATGCCGCTTTTACAGGTGATCATCAGGTCTTCTTTCTCTGCCACATCGAGCATACCTACCAGCGAACCTGTTTTTTCGGTAACGTTAAGGGTTTTCACCCCTTTTCCGCCCCGGTTGGTGATGGGATATTCTTCCAGTTGCGTTCTTTTTCCGTAACCTTTTTCACTCACAACCAGCACACTACGAGAGTTGTCTTCTTTTGAGACACATATCATGCCAATAACTGCATCATTATCATCGTCTACATCGATACCCGATACGCCAATGGCGCCGCGGCCGGTTGCCCGTACTTTTTCTTCGGGGAAGCGAATGGCGCGACCGCTTTTCACGGCCATCATGATCTCGCTGTTGCCGGTCGTTAACCGGGCCACCAGCAGTTCATCGCCTTCTACGATGGTAATGGCATTTACGCCGGTCTTGCGCGGATTGCTGAAATCTTCCAGCACGGTTTTCTTGATGATACCTTTTTTAGTACACAGCACAATATTGTGCTCTTTTACAAAGGTTTCATCTTCGAGGTCTTTTATATCGATGATCGCCCTGATCTTATCATCGGGCGGTAACTGTATCAGATTCTGGATAGCGCGGCCTTTGGCGGTTTTGTCGCCCTCGGGGATCTCATACACGTTCAGCCAGAAACAGCGGCCTTTTTCGGTAAAGAACAACATGGTGTGGTGCGAAGAGGCAACGAACAGATGCTCGATATAATCTTCCTCGCGGGTGCGGCCGCCTTTGGCGCCCCGGCCGCCACGGCGCTGGGCGCGGTATTCCGTAGCCGAGGTACGTTTAATATAACCAAGGTGAGAAATGGTGATCACCACATCTTCTTCCTTGATGAGGTCTTTAATCCGTACTTCGTTATCGAGGTAAGTGATCTCGGTTTTCCGTACATCGCCGAATTTATCTTTCACCTCGGCCAGTTCTGTTTTGATGATATCGTATCGCATACCTTCATTTCCTAATACTTCACGCAGGTGGCCGATCAGTCGCATGAGCTCTTCGAACTCTTCCCTGATCTTATCGCGTTCCATGCCGGTCAACCTTTGCAAACGTAACTCCAGGATGGCGCGGGCCTGAATTTCATCGAGCCCCCAGCCTGCATTGATCAAACTTTCGCGGGCGATCTCCGGTGTGGCCGAAGCGCGGATCATGGCAATCACTTCGTCGAGGTGATCGAGTGCGATGAGATAACCCTGTAACAGATGGGCTTTCTTTTCCGCTTCGCGCAATTCGTATTGCGTGCGGCGAACCACTACTTCATGACGGAACTCTACAAACTCACTGATCATATCTTTTACGTTCAGTGTTTTGGGACGGCCTTTTGAAAGGGCCACGTTGTTGATACCGTATGAAGTTTGTAATTCGGTGAATTTATACAGCTGGTTGATCACCACATTGGCAATAGCATCACGTTTAAGATCTATTACGATACGGGTGCCTTCCTTTGCGTTCGATTCGTTGTTTATATGCGCAATGCCTTCGATCACTTTCTCATTTACGAGCTGGCCGATCTTATCGCACAACGCATCGCGGTTCACCTGGTAGGGCACTTCGGTTACGATAATTGTTTCGCGGCCGCTGGGCTTGGTGTCGATGGTAAGTTTACCACGCAGCACTACCCTGCCTCTTCCGAAATGCATACCGGCCCGAACACCTTCCATACCGTAAATGATACCTCCGGTTGGGAAGTCGGGGGCTTTGATGTGTAACATCAGTTCATCGATGGTGATCTCGCGGTTATCGATATAGGCAATGCAACCGTCGATCACTTCACTCAGGTTATGGGGCATCATGTTGGTGGCCATACCAACGGCAATACCACTTGAACCGTTTACCAGCAGGTTGGGAATGCGGGCTGGCAAAATGGATGGTTCCTTTTCCGAATCGTCGAAGTTGGGTTGAAAGTCGACGGTATCCTTATCGATATCCATCAACATGAATTCAGCCAGCCGGTCGAGCCGGGCCTCGGTATAACGCATGGCCGCGGGGCCGTCGCCATCCTGGTTACCATAGTTACCCTGGCCATCTACAAGGGTATACCGCATGCTCCACTCCTGTGCCATACGCACCATGGCGTCGTACACCGATGAGTCGCCATGCGGGTGATATTTACCCAACACCTCTCCTACAACACGCGCCGATTTTTTGTACGCTCTGTTATAGTTCAAACCCAGTTCGTTCATGGCGTACAGGATACGCCGGTGAACCGGTTTCAAACCGTCGCGTACATCGGGCAAGGCACGGCTTACGATCACTGACATAGAGTAATCGATGTACGCCGTTTTCATTTGCTCTTCGATATTTACAGGGATAATACGATTCTGATCGTTTGTTTCCTGTGGTGTGAAGTTTTCTTCCATACTTGTTTACAGATATGATTTACATCCGTTTAAAAGTGCTTTGGATGGGTGGCAAAAATACCCTATTTAAGCGTGAAAACCCGGTTATTGAAGGGGTTTTTTAGGCTTAAATTTTATCAACAAATGTTAATTAAAAGGCGAGTAGTAAGTGGTTAGTGGCAGGTAGAGAAATGCGCAATTGGGAAGTGGTTAGCGGCGGGTAGGGAAAGGCATGGGGAAAATAAGGAATGCACATAGCAGGGCATTGCGAAGTTAATGCCCACCGCTATTTACCACTAGCTACCAGCCAGTGGCAATTCCATAATGAAACTGCTCCCCTGCCCTTCGGTACTTTGTACCTGAATGGAGCCATTGGCCTGCTCAACAAATTCCTTTATAAGCACCAGCCCAAGCCCGCTCCCCGACTCATTCCGGGTACCGCGGCGGCTGTATTTTTCCTTGCTGAGGAACAGGCGTTCGCTCATCCGGGCCGGCATGCCTATGCCGGTATCGGTAACACGTATCACTACCTTTTTGCCGAAGTTGAAGCCATCGACGGTGATAATGCCTTTTTCGGTGAATTTATTGGCATTGGTGAGCAGGTTGCGGAGTATGAAGCGTAAGATGTTCTCATCCATATTGAGCTTTACCGCTGCATGTACCTGGTTCACGAGGCGGTTCTCCTTCATGCTGGCCAGAACGGTAACTTCGGTAAACACCTTTTCAACCGCATCTTTCAGCGAAAACATATCGGGCACCAATGGTGCCGGTTGCAATTGAATATTCCCCCACTCTACGAGGTTCTCGAGTAAAGCCATGGTGCTGTGAAGCTGGGCACTGCTTACATGTAAAAAATTATTAAACCGATCGGGGTCTATCATTTTGTTCTGGTATAACCGGAACAGGCTGACGATCGATGCCAGCGGGCTTCTTACATCATGCGCTATGATGCTGATCATACGGCGCTGTGTTTCGGTTATACGTTCCAGCTCCTGGTTCTTCAACCGCAGTTCCATTTGTTTTACCACCTGCTGTCCTATTACCATCAACGCCTGCTGTTGCTCGCTGGTGAGGTTACGGGGAACAGTATCTTTCACACACAGCATACCGAGGTTATTGCCAGCCCCGGTTGTAAGCGGTACGCCGGCATAGAACCGTATTCGCTTTTCGCCGGTAACCATTGGGTTTTGGGCAAAACGGCTATCATTAGTGGCATCCGGTACTATGAAAATATCGCCATTGAGGATCCCATGGCTGCAAAAGGAAGTGTCCCTCGGGGTTTCAGTTAAGTCAATACCCACCCGGGCTTTGAACCATTGCCTTTCGGCATCGATGAGGCTTATAAGCGAAATAGGGGCATTACATATGGCGGAAGCCAGCTGCACAAGATCGTTGAACGCTGTTTCTTCGGGCGTATCGAGTATGTTGTACCGGTAAAGGTCGGCCAATCTTAAGTTTTCATTAACAGGTATATCAGCTTTCATTATGCGTTGTTGTGAAGGTGGTTGGATTATCGGGCGGCATAAAGATGGCCTGTCGATGTCTTAAAAACAATCGTTATATATCCGTTTTGCCCTTATTACAGAAAGGTTTTAAAAGCCGTTACTGGTTACTACTTATGGTGATCAGGCAGTGAATGCGTTATGGTGGAAAACTACTTGCATTTTTAACGTCTCTTTTTATAACTTTCCGGTATGAGTATTTGGTACAATTACTGCCACTTGTTAACTTGCATTATACTATAATCTGCCTCCCGGTATCCTATTCAAAATCCCAGTTAACCATCTGAGCCCGCGACCCGCTGAATAAATTTCGGTTACGAAGTAGCTTAACTACAGCTACCTGCCTGCAATATTTTTTACTGAGTTTTTATAGTTATGAATCAATACCTATTATTACGCGATAACAAGCAAACAGGGCCGTACACAGCGCAACAGCTGGCGGAAAAAGGTTTGAAACCTTATGACCTGGTATGGTTGGAAGGTAAAAGCGCAGCCTGGCGTTATCCCGGCGAGCTGGAAGAACTGAAAGCTTTTGCTCCGGTTGTTGAAGAACAGCCGTACGATCGTTTCTATAAAAAACAGGGTGGGCAGCAAACCCAACAGGCCACTACCGCGCAGGAAAGCCAGCCTGTAAACAAACAGGTTGAACAAACATCCAAACACATCTACGTTACTATGCCCGGCGGCTCAGGAGTTGCTACTGCAGCTACTGCGAAAAAGGAAGAAACAGCCAAACCGGTGGCGCAGCAGAACGACAAGAGCGCCGCTACAGCTAAAAACACCGAAAAGAAGGCTGCCGCGTCTTCCTATATCATTTCTGAAGAAGACGATGAACTGAACAGCAGCATGCTGAAAGGTTATCAAAGCCGGAAAAAAGAAGATGACGTGATCAATAACGAATTCATGTCGGATTACGAATCCCGTAAGGCTGCTTATTCAAAACATAAATCAACCGGTTCAGCCATACAGGATACCATTGCCGAAAAACCGGCAGCTTCCAAAACGGAAAGCTGGTCAACCCCGGCCAAAAAGAAAGAACAGCTCGATTTCAGGGCGTTGGTGGCCGGTTCGGGCAAATACCTGCAGGATAATAAAAACCTTACCCGCGTACTGGTAGCTGTCGTGCTTATCCTGGGCGGGGTAGTCATTGGCCTGGTAATAAACAAAGGCAGCCGCCAGCCCGATACACAGGCGCTGGAAAGCCTGGTGAAAGAGATCAGGGAACAACAGAGTGGGAAAGCCGGCTCAGGCGCTCCGGCCGTTGAAACCGCCCAAAAGGAAAAAGCCACCGTTGAAGAGGGCAACAGCAGCAGTGAGTATGATAATAATAATAACAGTGTAGCCGATCCCGCGCCTCAGCAGTCCCGGGCTTCGGTAAATAATGATCAAACCCAGCAAACGCAACGTTCCGTGATCAAAAAGGACAATAATGTAGTTCCGCCGCCGCAAACTCATAATAACAGGTCCATATCCGTATCGGTTTCCAACCCTTCCCAACAGGTAGAAGCAACAACGGCTGTTTTGGAAACCAGGGAAAAGCCCATTAACCAGGAAGTGATTGAAAAGGCCCGCAAAAACATTTACGACCTGGTTCGGGCAGAAGCCAGCGCCTTTAAAGTAGGGGTGTTCGGCGGAGTTAGCGACCTCGACATTACTTTGGTGAACAGCAGCTTGTATACGCTCGACCAGGTAGCTGTTGAGGTGAAGTACTTTGGTATGGAAAAGAAGCTGGTAAAAACGCAAACGATCATCTTCAATAATGTTCCACCCGGTAAACGAAGAACCCTGGAAGTACCAAAGACCAATCGGGGTATAACCATCGATTACTCTGTTACCAGTATTAACTCAAAAGCGCTGGGACTCGCACAGGCCGGGTTCTGAGGAAGATTCTACAGTTGTAAAACGTTTTTCCACATTTATTACGTCTGGCATAGTTTTTAGACCTTATAAAGTGTTGGCACAGTTTTTTTAAATGTTATGTGCTTCAAATAACTGATGCACTAACGGGGATTTAAAATCTTGCTTATGGATAAAACTGTTGCCACGTTTATCGGTATCGTGAGTGTGGTTGTAGGTCTTCATGCCTCGCGCGCCATGCACCAATCAAAAATCACGGGTAAAGTATTTTCAGAGAAGGATTCAGTTTGGGTTGTTGCGGTGAACGGAAAAGATTCTTTAAAAACAATGGTGAATAATGGCAGGTTCCGGTTTACGGTAAAGCCGGGGAGTTGGAAGGTAACAGTGGCGCCGCACCATAATAATGATGAAGGGAAGATAGTAGAAGCGGTGGAAGGCAGCACCCTGGATATGGGAACGATAATTCTGAATTAAAAATATTAAATAAGGGACGGTTCAAAACCAAAAGAGCTGGTGTTTATCACCGGCTTTTTTTATG
>CBIHPC010000211.1:0-10665 GCA_966211305.1 uncultured Niastella sp. | reverse complement strand
CACATTCTGCAATGTATGGTTGAACGCGGCGCCTATGTAAAAGTATTCCCCGCCAAAACGCCAGTGAGCGAGTTGAAGAAATTCGCGCCCAATGGTTACTTTATCTCTAACGGTCCCGGCGACCCGGCAGCAATGGACTACGCCATCATTACCGTGAAGGACGTACTGAAAGAGAAAAAGCCAACCTTCGGTATTTGCCTTGGCCACCAGTTGATTGCCCTGGCAAACGATATTTCAACCTATAAAATGCACCATGGCCACCGCGGACTGAACCACCCAGTGAAGAACCTGGTTACCGGCAAATGCGAGGTGACCACGCAGAACCATGGCTTTGGCGTTGACCCCGAGAGCGTGAAAAAGGCAAAGAATGTAGAGATCACCCACGTGAACCTGAACGATAATTCAATTGAAGGTATCAGGCTGAAAGATCAGCCGGCTTTTTCGGTGCAATACCACCCCGAAAGCACGCCCGGCCCACACGACAGCCGCTACCTGTTCGATGATTTTATCAATCTGATCAAAGAACACATGAACTAATAATGTTACAGGTTGCAGGTTACAAGTTGCAGGGGAGGCCTTGTAACCTGTGATCTGCAACCTGAAACCATTTCAAAGGAAACCAGTTGTTTTTCTTTTAAGCATTATGAAAATTGCCATCATCAACGGCCCCAACCTGAACCTGCTGGGTAAACGCGAGCCCGGTATTTACGGCAGCATGTCATTCGACGATTACCTGGTGACGTTGAAAAGTAAATACCCGCAGGTAGATATTCATTATTACCAGAGCAATGTGGAAGGCGAGCTCATCAATGAATTGCAACGGACAGGATTCGATTATGATGGCATTATTATGAACCCCGGCGGTTATACCCACACTTCAGTAGCCATTGGCGACGCCATCGCCGGCATCAAGACCCCGGTGGTAGAAGTACATATCTCCAATGTACATGCACGTGAAGAGTTTCGCAAATTAAGCCATGTATCGGGCAAATCGGCCGGCAGCATTATAGGGCTGGGTTTGAAAGGGTACGAACTGGCGTTGTTATTCCTGATGGAAAAGCCTTCATTATAGAAAAGTAATTACATATACTACATTCATTTTCAAGGGAAGAAGGCAGAAGTAAGAAGTACGAGGTATGAAGTATGAGGCGCGCGATTTTTCCAGCCTCTGCTGAATTCAGCTTCTTCCTATTTCTATTAAATAACTTGAAAAACAAGTATTGATAATCAATAGCTTTTCAAGTTATAAATCCGGTGATTTCGACCTTTTGAGGACCCTTGTCAACTTGTTAACCTGTTAACTCGTCAACATACTTCTTATTTCTTACCTCGCATAAATTGGGGCACAATAGTTAAATTTAACATTATGCCGGTTCTGTAACTAACAATTCAATTAACAAGACTGGCGTTATTATTGTGAAGATCAATTTGTTTATTACCATTACAAACCTGTTAAAGATGCGATCGATATTATTTGTGTTAATGCTGGTGTTTTCCCTGAGCAGTTTTGCCCAATGGAAAAGTTATAAACTGACTTCATCGGGCGATACCCTTAACCGGGTTGACAAAATAAACCGTAAATGGGGGCCGTGGAAACTGCATTACGACCAGGTACGCGGCGAGCCGGGGTATGAGGAAGAAGGCTGGTTCGAAAAGGACCGCAAGGAAGGTGAGTGGAGGTTGTTTACCCTTATGGGCGACCTCGTAGGCATAGAGTACTATAAATGGGGTTTAAAGGACAGTATTTGCCGTTATTTTACAAAGGATGGTGCGCTCAGGCTCGAACAAAGCTGGCGCGCATTGAACCCTGACAAGGAATACGACACGCTGGAGATAGAGGACCCGGATAAATTCAATACCTACCGTACGGTGGTCATCAAAAACGAAGGCGCGGCCATTAAACACGGCATCTGGAAGTATTATGATCCTCAAACCGGCCGGGTAATCCGTTCAGAGTTGTATACATTGGGAAAACTCGAAGAAGAAGCAAAAGCGCCCGTAACAACAGAAAAGAAACCGGTGGCCAAACCCAAAGAAGTGATAGAGTTTGAAAAGAAGAATTCGGGTAAAAAGAGAGTGAGGTATAAGGATGGAAGCACGGGAGGTTAATTAGCAAATGTGATAATTAGCAAATGTGCAATTGAAATACAATTATAGCAAAAGGCCCGCGACTTAGTCGCGGGCCTTTTGCATTTGCACATTTTCCAATTTGCTAATTAGCTAATTAGTTCTTCGTGAATCTGCTGATGGCGGTAGTATTACCTGCCGAAGCTTTTATGATATAAATACCTTTTACAAGCGTGCTTACATCCATGGTCGTGTTCAGGGCATGGCCGTCGCCGGCTATGTTGTTCCTTCTTATAATACGGCCGTTCATATCGATGATCTGGATACCGATATTTCCTTTCATGCCATCGGGTAACTGTACCTGCAAAATATCTCTCACCATGCTGGGGTATACCTTCATGTTGGTGCTCAGCTGCCCGTCGAACTTAATGTTGAGCGTTTTGCTGTACTTGAAGCTGCCATCGGCATCCTGCATCAACAGGCGGTAATAGTTGGTGGCAGACATAAATGGCGAATTATCGGCAAAATTATATTTGCGGGTATTGGTGCTGTTGCCTGTTGCAGCTACGGTACCAATTGCTTTAAACGTTTTACCATCATTGCTGCGCTCGATAACGAATTGTTTTACGCCTTCTTCACTGGCTGTTTGCCATTGCAATACCACTTTGCTGGTTTGTTTTTGTCCATAGAATTGTGACAACACCAATGGAAGCGGCCCACCAACACTGTTCTGGAAAGCGGCTATTGCCAGGTCTTTGGGTTGACCGCTGCTGCCGGCCAGGTAAATACGGCTACCGCTCAATGCAAGTGCCATACCGAAATCATTATCTGTGTATGCTATATTGGCTGCTGTTTTTCCATCGCCGTTAAACGTAGGATCGAGCACACCGTTAGTTGTAAAACGCATCAACATTAAACCTATAGGTTTTAAACCTGTTGTGTTTGGGAAAGCGTCAACGTTGCCGCCAATTACGATCATGCCATCGCTTTGCAGGGCTACGCTTCGGCAATCGTCATCCGAATTAACGCCATCATAGTTTTCGATTACTATTCCACCCGTACCAAAGCCGGGATCCAGTGCGCCGGCGGTCGTTAACCGTAATACAACCACATCTTTGTTATTGACTGTCCTTACCGTAGTGCCGGCCACTATCAATTTTCCATCGGGTTGAACCGCCAGGCTATGTGCCGCATCTGCTGAGCCGGAGCTGATATCGAAAGTTGCTATACCACCTGTGCCAAAGGAGGCGTCGAGGGCACCGGAAGATGTATAACGCACCACTGTGAAATCTCCATTACCGGTATGGTGGTTTCCCAAAAGGGAATAGTCTGAGTTGCTGGTGCCGGCTATTGTTATGGCGCCGGTGGCATTATTGATCGCAATTCCTTCCGGAATATCGTAAGCATTGATGTCGGTAGTTACAATACCATTGGTACCAAATGTACTATCTACCACGCCGGTAGATGTATATCGGATCACTACGTAATCTGTATTGCCCGAGGCATTAAAGCTGGAACCGGTTACCACTATTTTGCCGTCACTTTGCAGGGCCAAGTTGGTTCCTTCATCATTGCCGGCGCCTATTGGGGTAGTTACTTTGCCTCCTGTTCCGAAGGTATTGTCAAAGCTGCCATCGGCGTTGAAACGCATTACGCAAAAATCAATAGTGGAGGGCCAGTTCCAGCCTGCCATTACTATTTTGCCATCGGGTTGAAGCACCATGCCATAACCGCGGGCGGAGTTATTTGCCTCCGAGCGTACCTTCACTACGCCCCCGGTACCAAAAGTGCCATCAATTTCACCGGCCATGGTATACCGGGTAATGAGAAAATAATTGTCGTTTTCAGCACGTCCGGCAACTAATAATTTGCCATCCGATGTAATTGCCATCGCTGTTGCAAATTCATATCCGTCTGGTGTACCGGATGCATTATCGATCCTGAATCCTGGTGTTCCCGATGCGTTGAATGTAGGGTCCAGGCTGCCAACCTGTGCGCTTACGTACAGGTAAAGGAAGGCCATTGTAATGGTTGAGGTAAACTTCTTCATAAATGTATAATTGTGACTTTTAGAATGTACAAAAGCACATAGAATTTGGAAAACAGTTATTTCAGAGGATTATGAAGTAAGCAAAACCTGGTTTATAACCTATTGCTTTGTAAAGCGGCTGGTTACCGAAACATTACCGGCTGTTGCCTTAATGATATAAACACCTTTTATCAGCGTGCTTACATCCATGGTAGTGTTCAGGGCATGGCCATCGCCGGCTATGTTGTTCTTTCTTATAACACGGCCGTTCATATCGATGATCTGGATACCGATATTCCCGTTCATGCCATCGGGCAGCTGTACCTGCAAAATATCTTTTACCATGCTGGGATAAACCTTCATGTCGGTGCTCAACTGTCCGTCGAATTTAATGATGAGCATTTTGCTGTATTTGAAGTTCCCATCGGCATCCTGCATCAGCAGGCGATAGTAGTTGCTGGCAGAAATAAATGGCGAATTATCGGCAAAAGAATATTTGCGGGTGATGGTGCTGTTGCCTGTTGCAGCAACGGTACCAATAGCTTTAAACGATTTGCCATCATTGCTGCGCTCTATAACGAATTGTTTTACGCCTTCTTCGCTGCTGGTTTGCCATTGCAATACCACTTTGCTGGTTTGTTTTTGTGCATAAAAATGAGATAATACCAGCGGAAGCGGTGTGCCGTCGTTCTCGATGGCTGCTAAAATAAGATCATGGGGATTTCCGAAGCTACCAGTAAAATAGATCCTGTTACCATGCAATTTAATGGCATGCCCGAATTCATCGTCTGTTGTTGAAATATCATACGTGACACCTCCATCTCCCCCGCCATCGAATGTATTATCCGGAGTACCATCTGAATTATAGCGAACCAGCAAAAGGGCAAATGTAGCTCCTGCGCCATCTGTATCGCCACCTACAATAATTTTCCCATCGCTTTGAATGGCTAAAGAGCGGGCGCCTTCATCGGTATTAGATGGGCCATGATTGAAGATGGCAATACCCGGAGCTGTTGTAGCAGCTCTATTGACGATTGCGCCTGTTGGATTAAATGTTGCATCCAATGCACCGGCTGTGGTTAAACGAATGGTGGCCAAATCATTGTTTGAGAAGGAAACACCTTTGCTCATTCCGGTCATCAGAATTTTGCCATCCGATTGAAGCGCTAAACCTAAACCATTGTCTTCAGAGCCGGCGCCATTATTACCTAAATCAATTTCTGCTATTCCGTTGCTGCCGAAATTGCCTGGAGTAGCGTCAAGGGACCCATCTGTATTATAACGTACTAACGCAAAGTTAGCAGAAGAGGTCCCCTCATTGCTTGTTCCGCCAACAACAATTTTTCCATCGCTTTGTACCACTACAGCAGATGCCTCATCGTTTGCGCTAATAGGTGTGGTTACCATGCCTCCGGTACCGAAACCTGTATTATCAAGCGTACCGTCTGCATTATATCTTAATACCGCAAAATCATTGTCGGCGCCATTGGTGGAGAAACCTGCCACCACTATTTTCCCGTCGCTTTGAACGGCTAAAGCACGTGCTTCATCGTGTCCGGCACTGAAAGAAGTAACAGCCCAACCGCCTGCACCAAAAGCAGGGTCGGGTGTTCCGTCTTCCAGCAATTTCAATACAGTGAAATCTTTGTTGGTGCCGCCCCAGCTCCAACCGGCCACCAGGATCTTGTTGTCGCTCAGTACAGTTACTGCATAGGCTACTGCTGAATTACCGGCAAATTGCCTAAGACTAACCACCCCGCTGGTGCCAAATGTATTATCCAGGGTGCCGGTAGCTGTATACCGCACCAGAACGAAGCGTTCATTTTCACTGTTGATCGCAACAACAACCCGTCCGTCGCTGTGCGTGGCAATAGCCTGCCCTGTTTCGTCATTGCCGGGTATACCAAGCACATCATTAATGACGTATCCGGTCGTATTAAACCCGCCATCCAGCGATCCAACCTGGGCGCTGACATACAGGCATAGGAATAAAGTAGTGAGAGTAGAGGTAACCTTCTTCATAAATATATGTGTCTTTAGAGTTTTGCAAGAATCCAGTGCATAGAAATTGGAGGTATTGTTTCAAAGGAATATGGGAGGTACATAATAAAGAAAGGAAGGAACAATCAGAACCTGCCTCGCGTCAACACGTAACCAAGGATCTATTATTATTAATAATGCAATGAAAATATCTACGTGGAGATTGGAGCCTTAAAAGATGGGATATTCAAAGGAATGGTGGCGCTATATTAGAAAGAAAAGTCCAGATTGAGAAGTGTTGTCTGAACTTTAATTTCAGGTGTCGCAAAAATAATGTATTAAAGTTGAGGTAAGCTGATTCATGCTTATAATATTTATAATTAATGATAACGTTACCGGGTTATCATAGAAAAAGGTAGCCGGGAAATTCAAAGCAAAACCGCACAATGGATCACATTGCGGAATGGAATGGATAATTCAAATGTTTGGAAAATTGGAGGTAACCAGCCGTGGATTTCAATGGGATATAGTAAACAATCTTTCTTTTCGGCCATAAATGTAAATATTATATGTTCAAATTACAATAGTAAAATCCCTTCGTACATATATAGTGATATTTCATGTGTTGTTTACTGAAAGGCAAAAAAAATCGTTCCGGTTTTAGCCGGAACGATCTAAATATCAAGTAGCAGTGCCACACTTGCCCCGTTCAGGCAAAAGAAGTTGTGGCACTCTTGTGGAATATTAATTAGAATCCCTTTTTCTTCTCCTGTGCTTTCTGCATAGGAGTAATACCGGTTGACTGGCCGCGCGGTTGTTGTTTTTGTTTGAACACGGCAAACTTAGAAGGCTGCGGTATGGTTCCCCAGGTGTTATTGCTTTCATTGATATCGGCGGTTTCACGAAGCGGATCGAGCTTTATGGAAGCTACTTCCTTATCTTTCATGAACACTTTCGTTACGCTCTTTTCATTGTGGCGCCACACCTGTACAGGTATACGGTCTACCTGTTTGCTGCCATCTGTAAACGTCCATTCAACGATGATGGGCATTACCAGGCCGCCCTTGTTGCTGAACCCTACCTCATAGAAATGTTTGCCTTCTATTTTGGCTTTCGCGCTTTCATCTACTTTTTCTGTTGTGGCCGGCACCGGAACGCTATAGGTTGTTGTATCAATGGGTTCAAGGCCACGGGCATACCGGTAATAAAAGTCATGCAGGGCGGTATCCTGATCGGCCAGGAACTTTATTTTTTCTTCGCGGTTACGTTGTTTGCTGATATCGTCGAATGCCGTTAGCATGGGTTTATCTACTTTCCTGTAAACAACCGTATCGCCTGTCTGCGCAAGGGGTGCGCTGGCATCGGGGCGGAAATATTTCACTGTGTCGATAGCGATATCGCAAGGGTCGGTACCAAAGAACCAGCCGCGCCAGAACCAGTCGAGGTCTTCGCCCGATGCATCTTCCATGGTGCGGAAGAAGTCGGCAGGTTCAGGATGTTTGAAGGCCCAGCGGCGTGCATATTCTTTGAAGGCATAATCGAACAGCTCGCGGCCCATGATGGTCTCACGCAAAATATTTAAACCGGTGGCGGGTTTTGTATAAGCGTTGGGACCGAAACCGATGATGTTCTCCGAATTAGACATGATCGGTTCCAGCTGATCTTTGGGCAGTTTCATATAATCAACAATTGCCCAGGCCGGCCCTTTTCCGCGAATAGGGAATTTGTTATCGTACAGTTCTTCCGTCAGGTATTCTACGAATGAATTCAGGCCTTCATCCATCCAGCTCCACTGGCGCTCATCGCTGTTGATGATCATTGGGAAGAAGTTATGGCCCACCTCGTGAATGATAACACCCAGCATACCATACTTGGTGGCTTCGCTGTAGGTGCCATCCTTATCGGTACGGCCGTAGTTAAAGCAGATCATCGGATATTCCATCCCATTCGCGGCTTCTATGCTTTGCGCTACCGGGTAAGGGTAGGGGATGGTGAATTTTGAATAGCTTTTAATGGTGTGCGCAACCGCTTTTGTTGAGAATTTGCTGTACAGGCCGTATGCTTCCTTGCCATAAAAGCTCATACACATTACCTTTTTGCTTTCAACATATGCCGGCATGGCGTCCCATACGAATTTGCGCGAGGCCGTCCATGCAAAGTCACGTACATTATCGGCTTTGAAGATCCAGGTCTTTTTTGTTTTGCTTTTGGCGCCTTCCGCTTTTTTAGCTTCTTCCAGCGTTACGATCTGAACCGGTTCTTTGGCGGTTTGCGCTTTTGTCCAGCGCGACAGCTGGGTGGGCGTTAATACCTGTGCATAGTTCTGGCATTCGCCGGTGCTGCCTACCATATGATCGGCGGGCACAGTCATTTGTACTTTGAAGTTGCCGAAGGTCAGCGCGAATTCACCGCGGCCGGTGAACTGGTGGTTCTGCCAGCCCTGGAAGTCGCTGTATACGCAAAGCCGGGGATACCACTGTGCCATGGTGAACAGGTAGTTGCCATCTTCGGGAAAATATTCATAACCGCCGCGGCCGCCATATTTAAAGCGATCGGCGATCTTGTAATTCCAACTGATGTTGAACGCAAATTTTTGTCCGGGTTTCAATGCCGCAGGCAGTTCAACCCGCATCATGGTCTTGTTTACGGTGTACTTAAGCGTTTTGCCAAGCGCATCGGAAATTTTCACTATGTTGAAACCATAACCGTTGTCGGTATTGGTTTCTTCCAGCCTTTCTACAATGGCGGCATTCAGCTGTTTGGGCATTGTGTTGCCGCTTTGGTAATTGGCATTTTTTGTTGTGCTGTGCTGGTTCTCATCGAGCTGCAGCCACAAATACGTAAGCGTATTGGGTGAATTGTTGAAATAAGTGACGGTTTCGCTGCCGGTTAATTTCAGGTTGGCCTCATCGAGCTCGCATTTGATATCATAATCGCAACGCTGCTGCCAGTACTTTGGACCGGGTGCGCCGCTGGCGGTGCGATATTCGTTGGGGGTTGGTAGTATGGTACCCAACTGTTCGAATTTATTTCCGTGATTGGATCCGGGATTGTTCTGTATGTTCTGCGCCTGCGCACCATTATACAGAGCGGCTACAGCCATCGCCAGAAACAAGAACTGTTTTTTCTGATTCATCATCGTAGTTTTTATATGGGAATCTTTGATATGCCCAAAAGATTGAAATGACCAAAATTAAGGCAGAAGCGCCCCGCAACCATACCGTTCGTGATAATTTTAATTGCTGAACTGCTAAATAAGAGATTAGCAAAACGATCAGCACGATAAGCAGTTGCGCTACTTCAATGCCGAGATTAAACGCCAGCAGATGCCCTATCAATCCTTCTTTTCCTTCGAGGCTCAGGAACTGGCCGGCAAAGGCCATACCGTGTATAAGGCCGAAGAAAAGGGCAAAGATGTAGATGAGCGATACCAGCTTTTTGGGTTCGGTATGCTGCTGAAAGATATTGTTTATACAGGTGGCGGCAATGGTGAGCGGAATAAGGAATTCGATCCAGGATGAATCAACCTGGATATACCCCAGCGCGCTTAAGGCCAGCGTTAATGAGTGCCCAAGGGTAAAGGCGGTCACCAGCACCACTACTTTTTTCCAGTCCTTCCACAGGTACCGAAGGCACAAAGCGGTTACGAACAGGATGTGATCGAGTGCATCCGGTGTAAGAATGTGTTCGGTTCCCAGTTGAAAATAAATTGTAAAATCCTGCATATTGCCGTGAAGGTGTTAAAATAATTAAGAGATTTGTATCCTTAAAATTTTCATGTTTAATGGTAATACTTCTGTATAAATGGTTATTACTGGCTTCTACGATCCTCTGTAATGGTGATTTGCCCACCGGTAAGACGGCCGGCGCCCGCCACCCGTTGTATATAAGTGTTACTGAAATGGAGCACAATGCTGTGGACAAAACGCTGGAAATAAGCTGCAAGATCTTCACCGATGATTTTGAGAAAACGCTGGCCGGCGTTTTCAAGGCGAAGGTTGATCTTACAGCACCTGCCGATAAGGGTGAGGCCGACAGCATGGTGCGAGAGTATATTAAAAGCCATTTACTGTTGAAGGTGGATAACAAAGCGGTGACGATGGAATTTGTAGGGTTTGAAAAAGAGAATGATGCGGTTTGGAGTTATTTTGAGGTAAAGCACATTGCCACTGCGCCGAAAAAGATAGATGTTACCAATACGATCCTGTACGAGTCGTACGATAAACAAATGAACCTGATGCATGTGAAGGTTAATGGGAACCGGAAGAGCTATCGATTGAATTATCCCGATAAAGAAGTTTCTTTTCAGTTCTAAGTTTCCAGTTGACGAGTTAACATGTTAACTCGTCAACTCGTCAACTAACTCTCATCCTCTTCATCATTTTCCATTTCTTCCCTGATCTCATCTGAGGCGGTTACCAGCACTTTGTCTATCCGCTGGGCGTCCATATCGATGATCTCGAACTGAAAGCCCTTCCATTCCATGGTGTCGCCGATATGCGGAATGCGTTCCAGCTGGTGAAGAATAAAGCCGGCGAGGGTATCGAACTCCTGTTCCACTTCGTTCATCCATTCGGCCTTATAGAAAT
>CBIHPC010000210.1:0-10734 GCA_966211305.1 uncultured Niastella sp. | reverse complement strand
GGCATCAATATGAGCAAGGTAACACTTGGCGCTCCTTTTTACGGAAGAGGCGTTGTGTGTAGCGGTACTGCTGCAGTGAACGCTCCTACCACAAAACGTGCCGAAACTGTTCAACCTGACGGGCCCATTCAAACCTGCGCCGATTATACCAACTGGCAAAAAGACCTGTGGGATGGTACGCCTTCTTACGGTTATATCCTTCAGGCTACAGGCAGCGGTTCAGGGTGGACTGACCATTGGGATGATAATGCAAAAGTGCCTTACAAAATAAAAGGAAATTATTTCCTGAGCTATGATAACGAAAGGTCAATTGAAGCGAAAGCCCAGTACATAAAAGACCAGGGCCTTGCCGGTGTTATCGTTTGGCAGGTTTATGCCGACATGACCGATATGACCAGCAGTACCGTAGCTAAAGGAAAACTGATCTTTTGTCCGAACACCAAATCAAAACTGGTGAACAAGATCAACCAGGTGTTTGCCAATGGCAGCACGCCTGGCAATATTCCGCCAACGGTATCTATCACCGCGCCTGCCAACAACAGCACGTACACTGCACCTGCCGGTATTACTTTCACGGCGAATGCTGCAGATGCTGATGGAACCGTTTCAAAAGTGGAATTCTTCAGCGGCGGCATCAGCATTGGTACTAAAACATCGGCGCCTTACTCAGTTACCTGGAGCAATGTAGCCGCAGGCAGCTATTCAGTAACTGCTGTAGCTACCGATAATGCAGGCGCTACAACTACTTCAACTGCTGTAGCAGTAACCGTTAATGGTAATAACCCGGGAAACAACAGCGGAAAAGTGATCGTAGGTTACTGGCATAACTGGGGTACAGTTGGCGGTACGCCACCGTACATCCGTTTACGCGATGTGAACCCTAAGTTCAATGTAATACAAATTGCTTTCGGGGTGAGTGGAGCAGACAATGCAACCATCAACTTTACTCCGGAAGGCACATCCGTAGCCGATTTCAAAGCTGATATTCAAACCCTGCAGTCACAGGGAAGAAAAGTATTGTTGTCGCTGGGCGGTGAGAACGGGCACCTGGTGTTGAGCACCGCAGCGGCAAAAACCGCTTTCGTAAATTCAATGAAGTCGATTATCGACGCGTACAATTTCGATGGATTCGATATCGACCTCGAAGGCGGTTCGAACCTCGTGCTTGATAATGGTGACAATAACTTCATGGCGCCAACTACCGCTAAAGTAGTGAACCTGATCGCCGGTTGTAAAGAGATCATCAATTACCGCAAAGGGCAGGGTAAAGACTGCTGGCTTACCATGGCTCCTGAAACCTATTATGTTCAGGCTGCCTATGCTTCCACCTATTCACCACTGGTAGGCGCTTACCTGCCATTGATCTATGGTTTGCGTAATGAACTTACGTTCATTCATCCCCAGTTATACAATACCGGTCCAATGACAGGCATGGATAACAAGAACTACACTTCAAGCACTGCTGATTTCATAGTAGCAATGACTGAAATGTTGTTGCATGGTTTCCCGGTAGCCGGCACCAATATGACCTTCCCTGCATTACGTGAAGACCAGGTAGCCTTTGGTTTACCGGCACAACCTTCAGCTGCCGGTTCAGGTTACACAACGCCGGCCAATGTGAAGAAAGCGTTGGATTACCTTACCAAAGGAACTTCATTCGGTGGCGGATATGTGATGAGAAAATCAGGCGGCGGTTATCCCGGGCTGAGAGGTATCATGACCTGGAGTGTTAACTGGGACAAAGCCAATGGCGATGAGTTCGCCAATAATTACTATGAGTATTTCTTCGGTAACACAGGTGGAAACAATCCGCCCACAGTAGGCATTACTTCACCTGCCAATAATGCAACCTTCACCAGCCCTGCTACGGTAACTATCACTGTAAATGCCAGTGATGTGGATGGCAGCGTAACCAAAGTTGAGTTCTTCAATGGCGGTACCAAACTGGGTGAAGCTACTTCAGCTCCATACAGCTATACCTGGAGCAATGTATCAAACGGAACTTATACACTTACTGCAAAAGCAACTGACAACGGTGGTGCTGTTGCCACTTCTTCAGCGGTAACTATCACTGTAGGAACCGGTACCGGTACAGGTTGTAATGGTATCGAAGCCTGGACCGCTTCAGGGGTTTACCTCAGCGGCAAACAGGTAGTATACGCCAATAAGATCTATGAAGCCAGATGGTGGACACAAAACGAACAACCTGATGTGAATGCCGGGGATGGTAAAGTATGGAAGTATATCAGTGATTGTAACGGCGGCGGTAATAACAACGCGCCGGTGGTAACCCTTACTTCACCTGCTTCAGGCGCTACTTTCTCAGCTCCTGCAACAGTTACCATTGCTGCTACAGCAAGCGATGCCGATGGCAGCGTAAGCAAAGTAGAGTTCTTTAATGGCGGTACCAAACTGGGTGAAGCTACCGCCTCACCTTACAGCTATACCTGGGCCAACGTAGCCGGCGGTACATATACCATCACAGCCAAAGCAACTGATAACAGCGGCGCTTCAACCACTTCAGCTGGTGTAACCATCACTGTTGGAACTGGCGGTAATACTGGTAATTGCGCAGGTGTTGCTGAATACCAGCCTTACCCCAAAATTTACAATGCGGGCGACAAGGTAACTTACAATGGCAACCTGTATGAAAGTTTATCGAATTCCTTATACAACGTAACACCCGGCACAGCTGACTGGTGGTGGAAGCCACTGGGCGCCTGCAGTGCTTCTTCACAGCGAACTGTAGCAACCGATATGGCAACTACCATTGGCGGCGCTTCAGTTGTGCCTAACCCTATCACGGGTAGCACAGCACAGGTATTGAAGTATGCAGAAGCCGGTGATCAACTGGTTGTAGAAGTACAAAGCGCGCGTGGTTATGCGGTAAGCAGCCGTTCATTCACAGCTTCTGTTACTGGTGTAAACAGCATCTCTATTGTTACAGGCAACCTGGCAAAAGGGATCTGGATCGTTCGCATCACCAATAAGAAAACCGGTACTGTAAGTATTACCCGTTTGGTGAAATTATAAAACGAAGGCTTAATTGACCAGGGTTTAAGATACAAGAGCCGGAGTGTAGCATTTAAGTTCAGGATCCAATATCCAAAGCAGAACCGGCGCGTAGCGAACCCTCAGGAAGGAGAGCCGGGGATCAAAACAGCAGGGCACAGGCGTAATACCTGTGCCCTGTTTTTTTGTATACTGAGTTGTGTCTTTTTCCCGGGGTTCATGCATTTTTCCTGAAGCCTGAGCTTTAAACTATGAACTGTTATTCTTCCATTTCACTTACCAGCCAGGTGATCAGCGCACCAAACAGAGCGATCAGCGCAATGGACCAGCGCAGGTTAAAAGCTTCTGCAATAAAGCCAACGGTAGGCGGTACGATCAGAAAACCAAAATAGCCAATGGTAGAAACGCCGGCAATGGCCGGTCCGCCGCTCATATGTTTTATTTTACCTGCCATGCTGAACACCATCGGCACCACACACGACACGCCAAAACCAGTCATCATAAAGCCAAGTGCGGTGGTAACAGTATAAGGTAAAACCGCGGCTATCAGTAAGCCGGTCAAAATAAAAAGACCGCTGTATTTCAACATGCGTTTTACGCCGATGCTGTTGGCCAGCCTGTCGCCGGTAAAACGGCCCAGCATCATGGCCACCATATATACGGCATAGCCGGCCGCAGCCATTCCCTTCGACGCATGTACAGCCTTTTTTAAATAGATAGCGCTCCAGTCATACATCGTTCCTTCAATGGCCATGGCGGCAAAACAAATAAAACCCAGTTTCAGTAATGCTCTTTCGGGGATCCTGAATTTTGACTTTTGAAGCCGCTCGTGCGGTTGCGGTTGCTGGTGCACGGTGTCTTTAAAAAAGAAAATACACAAACCTGATAAAACAATACATACGGCCAAAAAATGCCAGGAAGGCGCAATGCTTAAAGATACGACCACGGAACCTATAGAAGCCGCTGCAAAACCGGCCACACTCCAGATGCCATGAAACGTGGCAATAATAGAACGGTCATACAATTTTTGTACGCCTATCGATTGCGCATTGGCCGAAATATTGAAGAGGTTACGCGAGCAGCCAAAGAAGAATAACAGCAGTACCAGTTGCCAGGTGGCCGATGCAAAACCTACCAGGCATAACATAAGGTTGAAAAGAATGGCGCCCGTCATCATGATATACCGGCTGCTGAACCGGCGTAATAAATTACCGGTAATGGGCAGGGTACACATCAGTCCGGCCGGCAGGGCGAACAAAACGCCGCCCAGTTCGCCCTCACTTAAATGTAAGTTCTGTTGAATGGTAGGAATGCGCGAGGCCCAGGAAGAAAATCCAAAGCCGGAAACAAAAAAGAAAACGGCGGTAGCTATACGCGCCCGGCGGGGTGAATCGCTGATTGTAGCACTGGACATAATGTGAATAAAACGAGATTATTTGGTCAATCAATTTTGTAAGAGCCTGTTACAGGTTGCATGTTGCAGGGAATATAGTTAGCATGATGGCCCTGTAACGTGTAACCTGTAACCTGAAACGTTTTAAGCAGTAGCCGCTACCACCACTTGCCTGTCAAACAGTACCTGTTTGCGGAAGCCGGTGGGGCTAATGCCTTTGTACTTTTTAAAGATGCGGTTCAAATGGCTTTCATCGGTAAAATGTAAATCAAAGGCAATCTCGTTAATACGCATAACGCTGTGCAGCAATCTTGTTTCTACCAGTTTTAATTTGTAGTTGGTAATATTGTTCTGTAAGGTTTCGCCGGTATGATCTCAAATGGCTGGTGCAGGTTCTCCGTATTCATGCCTGTAAAAGTACAGAAATAACCCAAAATTGTACAAGGGAAAATCGGCAACGTATCTGCAATTTTACAATCCTGTAATTAAAACATGTGCATGTTAGTGCCTCCGATCCTGTAAATCTTCAAGCGGTGAAATGCCGGCGAAGGAGCCTGCGCCGGTTGTTGCCATAACAGAAGTGGTTAGGCTGGAGAAAGGTATGCTTTCTTCTTCCCTGCAAATACCTGGTGAGTTGCTCGCATTTCAACAGGTTGACCTGTAGAGTTTATTTATAGATCGTAAACTTTTTGTTCATTGGTACGTTTAATATGTTACATGTGTCACGACAGGTTTTAGTATTTAAGGCAGGAGTAGTAGAACAATTTTGACTAGTGTAGAAAGAAAAAAAGCAAAAAAGCCGTGTAAGGGTAACCTGCACGGCTTTTACATTTTCAGGCTTTTGAGAACCTAAAACCTGAGCTGTCTTACTCTATCATGTAACTGTTGTAAAAACTCCTGATTATTTTCATCGGCATACATGCCATACCCATTTACCAGAATGCCCAATGCACCTGATGGCGCTTCAATGGCAAATACGATAGCTTCATCGGCCGGATCGGAAGGCCCTTCAAACCTGTACACTTCAATTATTTCAAAATCTTCATGGCCGAAATGGGCATCGAGGTGATCGCAGGCCAGGCGGTTATCGCGAATATTGAAATCATTTGTATAACCGCGTTTTTTAAGATCGCTTACCGCTTCGGTAATGGTGTCGTATGCGTACATAATAACAGGTTTGGTTGATGTATGTAACCTGGTACGGTCAAAACACAGGGTATTATTTATTAAAGATGATGCTATTCACCACATTGATCTCGTCCTTGCTGATGGTATGCCCCATATTCTTATACACTTTTTTTGTCACCTGTGCGTTCATGCCGTTCAATATTTCTGCCGAGGCATGCACTCTTTCAACCGGTACATGCGGATCAGGATCGCTGGTTCCTATAAAGATCGGCGTTCCGTCAAAATCACCGCTATAATTCTGATCATATATTTTATCGCCGATCAATCCGCCGGTGAATGCTGCCACTCCGCCATAGCGTACGGCATTGCGGGCAACAAATTCAAGCGTTAAACAGGCGCCTTGTGAAAACCCAACGAAATAAATGTTTTCGGGTTGAATGCCTTCGGCCACTATATCAGCTATCGTTTCTTTTACCAGAGCCAGTGCTCCCGACAGCCAGGGCTCGTTATCTTTTGGCGCTGCCAGAAAAGAATACGGGTACCAGGTATTATTGGTGGCCTGGGGCGCAAACAGGGCGAAATCCTTTACCGGTAAATAATTCGCAAGCCCCAGAATATCTTCTGCACTACCGCCTCGTCCATGTAACATCACCAATGCTTTTGTCGCTTCGCCTGTTTGCTTTCCAGTTCTTATAATTTGTTTTGTATGCATGGTATTACTGTACAATTTTGGGTAATACTCTTTGAATGGTTTCCCTGTCCGCTTCGTACTGTACGGGCAGTTTCAAATTGGTTCCCAGTTCATTCACGGGTTCATCTATTGCAAAACCCGGATTATCGGTTGCCAGTTCGAACAACACGCCGCCCGGTTCGCGGAAATACAATGAGTAAAAATAATTCCGGTCTATCTTAGGTGTTATATTATGTCCTTTGCTGGCGATTTTCTCCCGGAACTGCATCAGCACTTCGTCATTCTTCACGCGGAAGGCTACGTGGTGATTGGTACCACCGGCCACCAGTCCATGCGTTACTTCGGGTTCTTCAACCAGGTCAACGATGGCGGCGTTCTCTATTGCATCTGTTACAAAGCGGTAACGGTTGCCGTCCTGCTGCAATAATTTGTAACCGAAAATGTCGGTAAGGATGCTGGCGGTAGGTTTTATGTTCCGCAGGGTGAGCACGATGCTGTGAAATCCTTTTATAGCAACCTCTTTTTTAATATCGCTGGTTTCCCAGGGCGTGCGGTTGTCCGCATTTTTGGGTTCAACCAGTTGTATGCGTAAACCGTCGGGGTCTTCAAAACGAAGGATCTGTTCACCGAACTGTTCGTCAATTTGTCCAAACCGTACCTGGTGTTTTTCAAAGTGGTTGTTCCAGAACTCCAGACTGCCTTTGGGAACCGCATAGCCGATGTCGGTAGCCATACCGGTGCCTACGCGCCCGGGTTTTACATGGGTCCATGGAAAGAAAGTAAGAATAGTGCCAGGTGTACCATTTTCATTACCGTAGTAGAAGTGATAAGTGTGCGGGTCATCAAAGTTCACCGTTTTCTTTACCAGTCTTAATCCGAGCACTTTTGTATAAAAATCGTAGTTGCGCTGGGCTTCACCGGCTATCGCCGTGATATGATGTATGCCCAAAATTTTATCTTCCATAATTGTAAATTCTAATGTGAAGCTACGGAAAGGTTTGATGGTTTGTGCTGTGCCATCCGCCAGCGGCGAATGGCACAGTTACCAATTAGGCCGCTTGTTTTACCAGCTGTATTTCGGCAGTGAACTTGATATCATCACCTACCACTACATTACCTGCTTCAGTTACTGCGCTCCATGTTAATCCGAATTCTTTTCTGCTTACTTTACCGGTTACGGTAAAACCAGCTTTTGTTTGTCCGTAAGGATCAACTACCACACCACCGGCTTCTACGTTCAATACCACGGGTTTGGTGTTTCCTTTAATTGTCAGGTCGCCATATAATTTACCTTCTTCGCCATCAACTTCAAGTTTGGTGCCTTTGAAGGTGATCTGGTTATGCTTTTCGGCGCTGAAAAAGTCATCGCTTTTAAGGTGACCGTCTCTTTGCTCGTTATTGGTATCGATAGAAGATACATCGATCGTTACATCAACCGCACCGGGTTTGCTGAAATCATCACCTGCGGTTTGCGCGGTTACGTTAAAGGTTCTGAATTGTCCGGTTACGGTACTGATCATCAGGTGTTTTACCTTAAATGTGATCTCAGAGTGCATTGGGTCGAGGGTCCATTTAACTTGTGCCATTGTTTTGATATTTTTTGGTTGTTATTATTTATTGACTCCACAAATTTCGCTCAGAAACAGGGGCTGGAGAATAGTGATAACATGGAATCTGTTGTACATTTTATGGACTTGGCAGTTTTTAGTTCCAGGTTCTTAGTTCTCAGTTCTTTAAAATGCGGGTGGCGAACAGATCATCTGTTCGCCACCCGCATTCACCATTCACCATTTACCTGGTTAAGAAAGCTTTAACAATTGCAGGTCACAATGCACTTTCACTTCATCGCTCAGCAATAATCCGTTCTTATCGAACAACTGGTTCCAGGTAATATTAAAATCCTTACGGTTAAGCACAGTATCCATTTCAAACGCGGCCTTCGTATTGCCATTGGGATCGGGGCAGATACCGAGGAAGGTGGCGTTGAAACTATAGGGATGCTCTATGCCCTTTACGGTTAAAATACCGGTAACCGTTATATGTTTGTCCTGCGTGGTAACTGCCGTTGACCGGAACTGTATGACCGGGTATTTTTTTGTATCGAAAAAATCGGGTGAGCGTAAATGATTGTCGCGCTCGTCATTGCCGGTGGTCAATGAATTGGCATATATAGTAAGTTGTATTTCACTATTGTCAAAACCATCACAACCACTTAACAGGGTGCCTTCAAACTCCCTGAACCAGCCTGATACCGATGTGATCAACAGGTATTTGGCATCGAACCGGATGGTTGAGTGAATGGGGTCGATGGCCCAGGTTGCTTGTTTTGCTGTTGTACTCATAACTTAATTCAATTGACAAAATAAACGAAAATCAGCTCCCCGGTCAATTGATGATCGAAGGATGTTGATGTACAATTCATGGATAAAGCGGGAATGGAATGGCTGGATAATGCCTGTTAATGGCTTATAGTTGTTTGGTCAGTTTATCGATCATCAGATGTAACATTTTAAGCTCTTCCCGGTTACGGTGGGGCTTATCTAAACTGGTTCCGGCAACGATCACCATTTCCAGGTCGGGCACCACAACGATCAGTTGGCCGCAGGCGCCGCTGGCGAAAAACATTTGGTAGCCGTTCGTCTTTCTGCGCCACCAAAAATAACCATATCCATTGGTATTGGGAAGTATATCCCAGTAATCGAGCGGGGCCTGCGCTGCGGTCGATGCTTCCACCCATTCCGCGGGAACGATCTGTTTATTGCCCACTTTGCCTTTATTCAGGTACAGCAAACCAAAACGCATCATGTCGTGCGCCGTCAGGTAACTTTCAGAGCCACCCATTTCGCGGCCCATTGGGTCTACATCCCAGCCTGCCGAAGTAATACCGGCAGGGTCGAAAAGGTTCTTCTTTGCAAATGACCTGATATCGGTATGCACCGCTTTGGCAAGCGCCGCTCCAACAACAGATGTGGCCGGGGTGCAATACATGAACTTTGTTCCCGGGGTATCGGCAAATGGCAGATCGAGTGCAAATTTTATGGGGTCAGAAGAAAAGATCCAGGCCGATACAATTTGCCCAAAATCATTCCAGTCGAACCCGGGCTGCATCGTAAGCAGGTGCCTTAGCGTAAGGGATCTTCTCATGTTATCGTTGTATGCCATACCCTCTGCAAATAATACCCGTCCTTTGTCCGATACACTGCGTGGTTTATTATATTCCGGAAAAAACTTCATTACGGGTGTGTTGACATCTGGTATTAATTTTTTTTCAATTGCAATACCGGTGAGGGCCGACACCACGCTTTTGGTGATTGATTTTATATTGAATACCGATTCGCGGCTTCCGCCATTAAAATAATGTTCATACACCACCCCCTTTTTGCGCCAAACGATAAATGCGCCGAGCGCCTTGCTGCTGTCCTGCAGCTCGTTGGTAAATTCATCGAGGAAACCCGGCTTAAAACCCGCCGAATCGGGGGAAAAGTTTTTTAATGGCTGCGGAACGAATTGGGATAAGGATACACTAAAGGTTAACAGACCAATTAATAAGGTAGTTAAACGGATCATAGGAAACTGTTTGTGGTTTGTAGTTTATGGTTTGTGGTTCTTTTATTCGAAATGGTTTACTAATTGCGGCTGCACGTTTTTGCGATAGCAACCATAAACTAAAAACAATAAACCATAAACTAGGTATTTTGATTTTTTGTTCTGAAATCTGAAAAGCTTTCGCCCGAAGCATTTTTGAAGAATTTGCTGAAATGGGCCGTATCGTCAAAACCCAACTGGTAGGCGATCTCTTTCATGGTGACCCTTGAATACACCGCCTGGCGTTTTGCTTCGAGAATGATGCGTTGCTGAATATGATGACTGGCGGGGGAACCGGTTATTTTCTTCACCACTTCATTAAGATGGTTGGGCGTTACGGCCAGCTCTTCGGCATAATCGTTCACCATTTTCTTCGTGGTATATTTCTTTTCTACCAGGGCGAAGAACTGCTTTACGAGTTCGATGCTTTTTGACTGGGCTTCAGTTTCTTTTGGCTGCTCGAACTGGCGGGTAAGGTAAATAAGAAAGATCTTCAGAAAACCGCGCAGGATCTCGGCGCGCAAAATAAAGTGGTTATTGAACTCCTTCAGCATTTTTGCCACGGCATCGCCCATTTCAGCACCCATTTCTTCACTCACTTTTATTACCGGCGAATTTGAAAAGGTGTAGAACAGCCCGGTATTGAACAGCAGGTCGTAGTTTTCTTCCGCCACGCCGAGAAACTCGGCCATGAATGAGATCACATAACCCTCAACGTCACCCGTGGTGTTCAGTTGATGAACCTGTCCGGGGGTGATGCAATAAACGGTATTGTCTTCCAGCTCGTATTTCTCGAGGTCTATCAGGTGGGTGCCCGAGCCTTTTTCTACCCAGATGATCACGAAATAATTATGCCGGTGCGGAATGGAGTTTTGCTGGAACCGGTTCTGCGCAATCCACTCCATGGTGTGTATCTCGAAAGGTA
>CBIHPC010000209.1:0-10781 GCA_966211305.1 uncultured Niastella sp. | reverse complement strand
ACGGCAGCGTTATATTTATCGGCAAGTGTTGTAATAGCGGGAAGATTGGCGATATCGCCTTCCATACTGAAGATGCCATCGGTAACGATCAGCTTGAACGTATTTTCAGGCAACAACTGAAGGCGGTGCTCGAGGTCCTGCATATCGTTGTGCCGGTACTTGATCACTCTTGAGAACGAAAGCCTGCTGCCATCGATGATCGATGCATGGTCGTACTCATCGAGTAAGAGCACATCTGCACGGCCCGACAAAGCAGAGAGTGTACCCAGGTTGGCCTGGAAGCCGGTACTGAAAAGGATCGCATCTTCTTTGCCGGTATAGGCGGCCAGCCGTCTCTCCAGTTCAACATGTAAATCCAGTGTACCATTTAAAAACCGCGAGCCGGCACATCCGCTGCCATATTTTACAATGGCGTTGCTGGCGGCTTCGGCTATCCGTGGGTGGTTAGTAAGGCCAAGATAAGAATTGGAGCCAAACATTAACACGCGCTTGCCATTGAGTGTTACCTCGGTTTCCTGTCCTGATTCAATTACGCGGAAATAAGGATACACGTTTTGCGCTCTTATCAGGTCCGCATCTTTGAACAGTGAAATCTTTTGCTGTAGTATATTTCGCATTAAATAACTTTCCAAACTTTATATGATCCGGTCTACGGATGCAAAGTTGGAAAGAGAACAACATAAGCGCAATGTCAGAAAGTCTCCGGAGTATGTCTAAAATTCCCTGTCTTATAAATCGCTCACCGGGTAAAAATAATAACGAACTTTTTCTGAACAAAAGCTTGCCGGCGTTGTATTGTATCGAATTGACAAAAGGATGTACCAATGTAAGTATGCGTTGGCACAGGCCTGTTTGGCCTATGTCAAAAAAGTATGGCAATATGTTTATTATGCACCTTTCCGGAAGTCGGATGGTGTAATGCCGGTGTAGCGTTTGAAGAACTTGCTGAAGAAGAACTGATCGCTGAAATACAACAGGTCTGCCACCTGTGCAATGGTGAGGGATGGGTCGCGTAACAAAATTTTTGCTTCAACGATCACCAGTTCATCGATGTATTCACCGGCTGTTTTACCGGACAATTTTTTTACCGTTTGAGTGAGGTATTTGGGCGTTACGAATAACCTGTTGGCATAAAATTGCAGACTGCGTTCCGATTTAACATGTTTCGAAAGCAATGCAAGGAAGCGCCAAAGCAGCTCTTCTTTATGATCGTGTACTGCTTTTTTCTGATTTGAATATTTGTGGTAAAGACCGGCCAGTTCAAACTGGAACACATTGAAGAAATGACGTACCACTTCTGCGGTAAAAGGATGATCGCCTTCGGCGAAGTTCTTTTCGCGCAGCATGGAAATAACTGTCATGAGCCGCGCAGCATCATCGGTACCCAGTTGAATGTGCATGCTTCCGCTATTGAAAAGGAAATCGAAAAGATCGATATATCTTTGTGAAAGCCCGGTGCCTAACAGGAAATCGGGTGTAAATGCCACGCAGGCTGCTTTACAGGTATCTTCTACATCGTCGGCCTGGCGTATAACATGCGGCGGAATGATCAACAGGTCATTTTCTTTTACAATTTGTTCCTCTCCATTCAGGTGAATAGTTATAGAATCTTGCGTAACAAGCAATACCCAATAGGAGTCGGTTCGAAAAGGCTGTGAAAAGTGGATCTTGTCGGGATCGGGCTTTTTTATAAATACCCTAAGGCCATCAAGATGCCATGACTGACCGGTGAGATCATTCATCTCCTTAATGGTACGCAGATGAATGGGACTAACGCTCTTCATACGAAAGGTTTAAAGTGTATGAAGAAGGTATAGAAAGGTTATGTGTATATAATAATATACTACAGATCAGTGTTGATATCATAGCAGTATTAGATTGATGGCATTCCTTTCATATTAATATGGCGGGAATGCCAGATCAAATGTTAACGAGGAAGTAACGCCGGAGATTGAATGATTGTTCAGCAGGTTTAAAAAAAATTAAAAAAAGATTAGATTTTTCTTTTTGTTATATGCCGAGATGCAGAAGGCTGACTGCTGTATGCTGCTGTTGATGTACCACCTGCATTTCAAATTGCTGTTTGCACCAGGGCTGCAGTTTTTCAATAAAGGGTTTGGCCATCAACCGCTGGGGGGTGGTTAGCAGGATGGACGTTCCTTGTTGAATAAATAGATGCAATACTTCATAGAGCCGGTTGAACTGGTCAGGATCGTAATTGATATCACTTAACAACAAAACATCTGCGGTAAGACCGGCGGGCAGGTGGTTCCAGTTAAGCAACCGGCAGGTAATATTTGATAGCTGCAAATGTGTAGCCGACCTGTTCATACATGTAACCGCCGCTTCGAGGTAGTCGCTGCAGCAAACTGTTTTTGCATAGCGTGCGGCCACGAAGGAGGGGAGGCCCAGCCCGGCGGCAAGTTCCAGCACATGTTTATCCTGCACCAGTTCGGGATGCTGCTGTATAAAATCGGCCATAGCCAGCGCGGCAGGCCATAGTTTTGTCCAGTGCGGAAAAGGCACTGCTGTATGAACCTGTTTTTGCCGGAAGTAATCGTATTGCACTTCCTGTGCATCGGGTACAAACAGGTTGATGGTATAACCCGGCCTTTCGATATGTTGTAAATGGAGTGATAGTGACATGGAGCCCCGGTAAACCTGCAAGGTAAATTTTATAGAACAACAAACTTATAAGAAGTTTGAAAACTGTGATTCCAGGTGCCTTCTATTTTAGGCGGATCGAGTTCACAGTTATTATCATTCGGAAAGGTTGTGTTGTGAGTTGTTTAATGATTTAAAGGTATTGTCGATGGCCGTCAGCGTTTCTACAGAAAACCCATACCTGTTACTGATACGAAACTTGTCTTTATAAGGCAAATATATAGTCAGCGTTATTGGCGAAAAGAAAAGACTTTTCATACCTCTATTATATATCAATTCTGAACCTGCCGGTTGTAGCGCATATTTTGTTGTCTTTTCACCAGACATGAGGCTTTTTAGTATAAATATCAATTGATTGTTTTCTTTGTCAACCTTAATTTCAGCTATATGATATTGGACGAACGTGTCTCCAATTTTAAGGAAGATGAATACTAAAAATGCAATCGTAATATTATTAATTGTTGTTGAGAGAAATAATTTATTGACAAAGTATACAGGAATGGCTAAAGCAAAAACCCAAAGCCAGCATTTTAGTTCGTTTGCCAGATAGAGATTTTTGTCGGCTTTAAACTTCTGCATATTAAGTAACGGGTGAAATTTACTGCTATTATACACCATTTTAACCAGGAAACAAAAGCCGATCCGCCGGTGAAGTTCATTGCTCACGGAAAAAGAACATTTCTCATGAAAACAGCCAACTTCTTTTAAGAAGAAACCCATTTTTCATAAGAACAAAACATTTCTTTTAAAGAGGAACTCATTTCTCATGAAAATTGAACATTCCTTTTAATAAAAGGCGCCGTTTTCCTGAAAAAAATGCTCTCACTTAAATTGTATTGGCAATTCTCGTGAAAACAGCGCTTTTTATTTCAAAAAAGCAGAAATTCCCATGAAAAAAGTTCTTTTTTCATGAGAATTTGATGCTACTGAATTGAAAACCAGGCATAACATTTTTACATAGAACACATTCCTTATGCCTTTTACGGATGCAGTTTCGCAAACTCCTTTTTCAATTCTTCGGCGCCTATGTTAGCCCGGTGTTCACTCATTCCATAGGTAAGTTCGGTTTTGCCCTGTTCCAGTTGTTCAAAAATGCTTTCTACGAACGGACCTACTTCGGGTGCATGGTCATGTAAGCCTTTTCCACCAAGATCGGTCTTCAACGCCGGCGGAACGATCTCTATTATCTTAATATGGCTGTCTTTGAGGATATACCTTAGCGACAGGGTAAACGACCGTAAGAACGCTTTGGTTGCAGAATACACGGGTACTTTGGCAAAGGGCGAAAAGGCCAGTCCGGACGTCACATTCATGATGGTATCCAATGCCGGCAGTTTCAAAAACAATGAGATCAGGTGCAAAGGCGCTTCAATATTGATGGCAATTTCCTGTTGGGCTTTTGTAAAGAAGTTGTCATCTGCAGGCGACATCCAGTGTTGTATACCGGCATTATTGACGAGTACGTTCAGGTCGCTATGCTCTGCCGCCACCCATTTGTACAGGGCTTCTCTTTCTGCAGCACTTTCCAGATCGCATTTTTTTGTAATAACCGCCGGATGTTTGTCAGTTAATTCTTTCAGCACATCTTCCCGCCGGCCGCAAACCAATAAGGTGTGATTTTCTTTTAATAACCGTTCAACGATGGCCAGTCCGATACCGGATGCGCCACCGGTGACAAGTATTTTACTGTTTGGTTTCATGTTCTTTACGTTTTTTACTTCGTTAATGGAAGTGTAAAGGTAGCATGAGAGGCAGGTAGCGGTGTTGTAAGCAACAAACCAATATTTGTAAAAATCAAACCTTGTCCGGTTTTTCGCGAAAAGCGTTGGGGGAGAGGCCGGTATGTTTGCGGAAGAAGTTGCTGAAGTGGGCCACTTCCTCAAACCCGAGGCACGAGGCTACCTGGGAAATATTCCAGTTGGTATGCCGCAGCAATATGCGGGCTTCCTGTAACACCCGCTGGCTGATGATCTCCGTAGTGGTTTTGCCGGTTGATTCCTTCAACGCCTTGTTTAAATAGTTCACGTGTACCGCAAGCCGGTGGGCGTAATCGCTGGCGGTGCGCAGTTCAAGCCGCTGGTACAGCGACTCTATGGGGAATTGTCTTTCCAACAGTTCTATGAAAATGGAAGTAACCCGGTCAACCGCTTTGTGTGGCGTTTGCAGGGTAGAAGCGGGTTGTAGTTTTTGTCCGTAATGGATCAGTTCCATCAGGTAATTGCGCAACAGGTCGTATTTATAAATGTAGTCGGAAGCCAGTTCTTTTGCCATCTTGCGGAAAATGGCGGCTATTTCATCATAGTCCTCATCGGTGAGTTGAAATACGGGGAAACCGCCGGGTTTGTATATTGGCAGTTCATCGAGCACAATGCCGTTCTTGGCAGAAGAGAAATAAGTATCGGTAAATATGCAGAAGTAACCCATCTGTTTATCGTCCTGCGGCACGTAATGATAGGGAATGCGGGGCGTACCAAACAGCAGGGCGCTTTTTTCAATATTGATCACCTTGTCGGCATACTCTACATGGTTGCGCCCGTTTATAAGACTGATCTTATAATAATTGCGCCGGTTGTAGGGCATAACGCCTTTTTGAGCGCGGATACCGGCAAGGTACTCATCGATCTTAAACACATTGAAATGCCCAACCGATTTGTCGATCCCTTCGGGAATATTGGCGGAAATGCTTTTATAAAATGCCGACAGGGTGTTTATTTCATTTTTCTTCATATACCGGCGGGTTTGCAAGAATCAAATGTACGGTGAATTAATAAAAACAGCACAACCCCGGGGAGCAAGGGGTCGAAATCGACTCCTTTCTCCGGGGAGTTGGAGCCGGTACCAAATATTGTAAAAAAGACATTTCAGCTTTGCAACTGTCTTGTGTAATTATTGGTCTTAGTTTTAATCCTTTGTTTAATTAACTTACCATGAAGACAAATTTGCCATTAATTGTTGCGCTGTCGTTTATTATTTCCGTAGCGGTCCAGGCCCAGGCCGATAACGCCAAAACCGCAGCGGCCATCGAAAGGTCCAATGCTGAATCAGTGAAAAAAGCAACCGAATGGGCGGCCGGTCTGAAACTGGCAGATACGGAAAAGGAAAAGCGGGTAGCCACGGTGATCGGTATTCATTTAAATGCCATTCGCGACTGGAACAACGAGCATCCGTTTACAACTGTTCCGGCCGGGATCAATCCCGCTACCGGAAATAAACTTTCCGAGCTCGACCGGCAGATCATTGCCAATTCAGCCATGCCGGCTTCCATTCATAAAGACCTGATGGATGCATTGAAAAAAGAGCTGACGCCTGAACAGGTGGAGTTTATTCTTGATCAATACACCATTGGCAAAGTGGCATTTACACTTAAGGGTTATAATGCTATTGTTCCCGACCTGAAACCTGAAGAGGAAGCCAAAATTCTGGAATATCTTAAACAGGCCCGCGAGCAGGCGATCGATTATAAAAGCATGAAACAGATCTCCGCCATTTTCGAGATCTATAAAACAAAATGCGAACAACACCTGAACAACAATGGCCGTAACTGGCGGCAATTGTATAAAGCGTATGTAGATAAGGTAAAAGCGGAGAAGGCGGCGAACAAAAAATAATGATGGAACATGAAATTTACAGAGCGTAATCTACGTCAAAAACAAAAGTACCGCCTGAAGCATAATTCCATCTTAAAAAAGGGCTATACACATTATTTCTGACCGGCAGCACTTTTAAAGTCCGTGATGGTCTTTCCATCATAACGATATACTCCGTTCAGAGATCCAAACCAAATACTGCCATCGTTAGCTTCCAAAAGCCCCAAAAAAGCTGGTGGTCCTGACTTAATTTCGGTTACAGTTGGCTTTTTACTGTACAAGGATTTTGCATCATAACGGGAAACTGACCAGACCTGCCCAGCGCCAGGAGGCTCATCTGCACCTGTAGTCCAGATGTTTCCTTTTTTATCTTCGATTATTGCATAAGCCCCCTTCTGCGAAACTTTAGTAAAGGTTTTGCCGTTATAACGCCAAAGTCCATTATTATCACCGAACTAAATGCATCCTTTTTTATCTTCGATTATTGACCAAACATTTTTAAACGCCTTGCCATCTTTGTTTTTTAAAACGGTAAATGTTTTTCCATCATAAACGAACATATTTTCTCCTTGTGCACCAAACCAAAGCCTGCCGGTTTTGTCTTCAAGGAGTAAACGAATACTGTTACTGGGAAATCCATCTTTTGTGGTAAAATTTCGAAAAGATTTCCCATCGTAACGGCTTGCTCCGAACCAAATGTTACCGGCTCTGTCTTCATAAATATGCAGCGCTGAATTACCGGCAAGTCCATCCTTTATTGTAAAATGCTGGAAGCCTGCCTGTGCGCCAGGCAGGGATTTACCCTGCGCGAATTTGTCATTCAGGCGGGCATTGTAAAAATAAACACCTGAATCCTGGGAAGCGAACCATAAATTTCCATTTCGATCTTCCAGCACATCCCAGAAGGTCGGCCACTGTATTGTACTTGTTATATTGGTAAACGATTTTCCATCGTACCGATACACGCCTATGTAAGACGCAACTAAAATGTCTCCGTTTTTGGCCTGCCTTACATTCCTAACCATACTCATAGGCACTTTGGAGGTGGCAGCCTCTTTAAGTTGAGACTCGGATAATCCTGTTCTATGGTGCCTGATATTATCTTGTGGTACGTTTGTTTGTTTTTGTCGACAGGAAGTGTGAACAACAAACACCAGGAACAACGCATATACGTGTACGCATTTCATAATTTTTCTATTTAATTATCGTGAACAGAAACAAAGCATGATGAGCAGGCTGTTCAAAACGGTTCCTTTATTTTTCATATCCTATTAAAGAGGATACAGCGAACCTACTTTAATCCTTTCAGTTTAAAGGAGCAGGATTGTAAATTAAGATGTAAACTGTGTAAATAATTGTAAAAGTCACCTTGACCTTGAAACCCGTTGCTTAAGATCATCATAATGCTAAACTAAAGGTCCCGGCCGGGGCGCTTCGGCCGATATGGCAAATGCATGCCGGTGTGCAAAAAAAAGATCAATGAAAGGGCAACACTCAATCTGGCAGCCAGGGATATTTTTCATACCTGGAAATTGAAAAGAGAGATCATTATCCCATACGCACAGGTGCGTTACTACCTTGAGCTCGACACCCAACGGTTTGATCTCACTTTCAGCTACCAGTTGGGAAAAGCTGCCGGCAATAAAGAAAGAAGAACCGGTATCGACGCAGAAGCAGGGCGGGTAAATTAATGTAAATCAGAAGATAAGCGGTGCTTGAAAAATTATTTACATTTTTCTTCCCGGTTTTTGTCACAAAATGAATCTTTCCCGATCATAGGTAAGAACAAATTTTATGTATATGGATACTCCATTTCTTACCCCTATAGAAAAGCCCAAAGGCTTATTAGGAAGATTTCTTTATTTCTATTCTAAAAAGAAATTCGGCAAGGTAATGACCCCCCTAAAGGTTATGGCCGCCAGAATGCCGATCAGCTTTGCTTCATTTTCAGGAAAGATCAGTCAGCTGGATAACAAATTACAGTTGCCGGCCGAAACAGTTATGCTTGTTCGTCAGAAAGTGGCGGAAATCAATGTTTGCCTTTTTTGTATCGATATCGGCCGGTCGAAAACTATTGCCGATTCTATGGACCAGGCGAAATTTGACGAGTTACATGAATATGAAACCAGCACCCGTTTTTCTGAAAAGGAAAAAGTACTGTTGAATTTTGTGACCCGCCTGGCCCGTGACCGGAAAATGGAAAGGGAATTATTTGAGGAGCTGGCAAAACATTACGATGAACGGTCTATTTGCGAGATCATTTGGGTAACAGCCACTGAATTTTATTATAATATCGGGAACATAGGGCTGAACGTTCATTCAGATATGTTGTGTGATATTGCCAAAATGAGAAAACGGCAACATGCGTTATGATGCTTTCCTGATCTTTAGTTTATCAGGATTTCGAACCAGCAGCAAACGGGTTATAACATTATTATCCCATTCGAAATACTGGATGGAATCCAATTCCCTATCAGCCTTCCGGAGTATCAGCACTGCTGGTACTCCGTTTACAAAGACGGGCGTAAATTCATATACGTCGCCCTGGTTTTCCGGAAGCTGCATTATGCCAAAGAAGAACTTTTGTACTTTATCGAAACCAAAGAGCGGTTTAAGGGCGGCATTGCGTTTACCTCCGCCGTCGCTGTAGAGCTCGATATCGCTGCGGAGCACCTTTTCGAGTGAAGACCGGTCCTGCTTCAAAACTGAAAGCAGGAATGCTTCTATCAGTTCATTGCATTTTGAAGCGTCTACCGGAATACGTGTGTTACGGCCCAGTTTATCGTGGGAGCGGTGCAGGATCTGGCGGCAGTTATCGGGTGAAAGCCCGGTCATCTCTGCTATATAGCTGTAATCGGCTGAAAAGCTTTCCCGTAATATAAATACGGCCCGTTCCACCGGGTTAAGCCGTTCAAGCAGAAAAAGTAAACCGTATTCTATGCCAGGTGAATCAGTTGCTTCAAAAGTAATAAGTGGTTCAGGCAGCCATGTACCGGTATAGGCTGCCCGCAGCATTTTCAATTCATCGAGCCGTTTTATTGTTTTGTTGACGATCATGCGTCCCAGATAGGCTTTGGGCTCTCTTACATTTTCAGTGGTTATCCATTTCTCATAGATATCCTGAACGATATCCTCGGCTTCCTGCACTTCGCCAAGCATGTTGTATGCTATTGTGAACAGGTAAGGACGGAGGTTGAGTACTTCTGTTGTTATTTCCATTTCCGGTATAAAAAGCTGCACAAAATTATCGAAAAAAGGGGTTTATGTCTACATATTATTAAAATCGTGCTCTTGTGAGCGGTTTTAAACTTATTTTTCACAACTATGATCGTATTGTTTGTTTCAATTGTTAATGCAAATTAAACGGGCCGATGAAATTTGGATTCAATAAGGTATAAGAGGTAAATTGTTTACTTAAAGCCGTTGCCATTACTTATATCATATTATAATAATGTTGCGACCCATTAACCAACCAAAACCATTTACGATGTCCTTCATTCTTCATTTGCACAAATGCTTTAATAAAGCGTGCAGCGACCCCCTGTTACAAATCCAGTGGTTTTCCGGCAATTCCTATGAGTAAAGCATAGATAATAACCTATAAGTAAGGCGTAGGTCATTATTAATTATTGCTGTATGTCTATTGAAAGCAGTGGCATCGTTATGCCACAACGGGAAAATATTGTCTGTACCCCCGGGTTAAGATCATTTTTCAAAAGCAGGCTTTTTATCTGCCTGGCTTTATTGATAATAATACCCCTGGTAACCTATTGGCCCGTTTTTAGTCATGATTTTCAAATGAAGTGGGACGACTGGTGGGTTGTGATGAATGAATACACGGAGGTTGGGTTTTATGGAGAGAATATAAGCGCCATCATAACCGATTTTTATCATGGTCAGTATGCGCCTGTTAACCAGTTCTATTATCTCACTTTATATACGCTGTTCGGGTACAATCCCTTCTGGTTCCATGCGGCGGGTTTATTAGTGCATATTGCCAATGTGGTGCTGGTATTTTTTCTGATCAGGAGATTGTTGCAAAAGAGTGGTGATGGATCCACGCCTGTGTCGATTTTGCGAATTTCTTTTATTACAGCAGCGCTCATGTCGCTTCACCCGTTTTTAGCGGAAGCGGTGTCGTGGGTATCGGCTTCCAAATGTATTATATATACCTTCTTTTATTTACTCGCATTGCATGCCTATATTAGTTATGTAGCCAGCCGGAAGCTGTCGTATTTTGTTCTGGTGCTGCTTTGTTATCTGTTTTCTTTTGGCGGTAAGGAACACGCCGTTACGTTACCTTTTTGTTTGCTATTGTTCGATCATACCATGAAAAGGAATATGCGTAACTGGCAGGTATGGGTAGAAAAGGTTCCCGTATTTTGTATAACTATCGGCTTTGTTATTCTTACATTTTATTCCCAAAAATTTAATGGCGAGGGTATTCTTTCCAAACAGGAATTGCATCCCTGGTAACGAAAGAGATGCGCCTTTTTTGTTTGTACTGGATAGCAGCCGGCTAATGAAAGA
>CBIHPC010000208.1:0-10784 GCA_966211305.1 uncultured Niastella sp. | reverse complement strand
CGCCTTCCTATAATTTCAGGGATGCGGGCGATTATATAATGAATGTAAAAACGCCTGTGCCTTCCGCCCTTACCACTACCAACGCCGTATATGTTCAGGAGCAACTTACCTGGAACCGGTTTATTTTGTTGTTGAGTGTACGGCAGGAATGGTTCAAAGACATTACCAACTATGAGGCGGCAAATGAATTTTCATTTACCAATAATAAGTTGCTGCCGCGGGTTGGCCTTACCTACGCCATTACAAAGAACATAAACGTATACGGTACTTACCTCGAAGGGTTTCAGCCGCAAAGCAATACCGTAACGCTGATGCCCAATACCGGTAGCTTTTTCTGGACCACAAAGTCGGCCGCCCGGTTTAAACCGCTTACCAGCGACTTGAAGGAGTTTGGCGTGAAAGCAACGGTGTTAAAAGGAAAAATGCAGGTAAATGCGGCGGTATATGAGATCAATCAGCGGAACTTATTATTGAATGCCAATGTGCCGGCGTTCCCCGATTCACTCACCACCCGTGGTGCTGAAAGAAGCCGCGGTTTTGAAATAGACGTGGCCGGTTATCTGTTGCCCAACTGGCAGATCAATGCCTCGTACAGCTATATAGATGCCGTGATCGTTGAGGATAATAACGAAGCATTGAAAGGGGCCCGGAAACAAAACACCCCGTATAACAGCGCCAATATGTGGACGCGCTTCAATTTTCCGGTGGGTTCTGCCTTAAAAGACATCGGTATTGGCGCCGGCTTGCAATATAATGGCGACCGGCTTCCCTGGTTCAGCCGTGATTTTAAAACGCCTGCCTATACCATTATGGATCTGGCGGTTTATTACTCACCGGGCAAAAAGAACATCCAGGTTGCCTGTAATGTAAATAACCTGTTCGATACCCGGTACTGGATCGGGGCGCAAAGTTATTTACGCCTGTTCCCCGGTGCTCCCCGCAACATGATGCTTACCGTTACCTATCGTTTTTAAAAGCTGAAACAGAACCTCATGAGCAACGTAAAATTAATAGCGGCCCACTTTATTAAAACCGTGTGGAAGGGGAAAGTGATAGTGCCCATCTATGTGGTATGGCTGGCGCTGGTGTTGTATGCCGTGTTTACCGGTTATGCTACCTATACCAAACAGAACCAGATCCGCAATGAATACCAGGCCCGCGCAAGGCAAAGCTGGGAAGCCAACCCCGATAAACATCCGCACCGTATGGCGCATTTCGGGTCGTTTGCTTTCAGGGTAAAACATCCGTTAAGCATGTTCGATATTGGCATGGAGAGTTATACCGGTAATGCCGTATACCTTGAAGCGCATAAACAGAATACTGCCAATTACAGCGAAGCCAGCTTTAGTACCGGGTTACTGCGTTTTGGGGAGATCAGTCTGGCCATGCTGTTGCAAACACTGTTGCCGCTGATCCTGTTCTTCCTCGGGTTTAATGCTGTAGCGCAGCAACGTGAAAATGCCACGCTGAAAATACTGGTAAGTCAGGGCGCCACCTTTAAACAGATCATGTGGGGTAATAGTATCGGATTGTTTGCGGCTGGCGTTGCATTCTTCCTGCCGGTACTGTTGGGCACTGTAATCAGTATTGCATTACAATCAGCCGCAGCCGCTGATGCCGGGTTGTTTATCCGGTGTTTGGTGATCGGTACCTGCGCCATTATTTTCATATGGGTGATAAGTGTGCTGGCAATTGTAATATCGGCAGTGAGCGGCACGGGCAGAAGTGCGTTGTTGTCGTTGCTGGGCATCTGGCTTATGATGGCCATTGTATTGCCCAAAACCTTACAGGCTATCGGCAGTTATGTATATCCCGCGCCCGGGAAAATACAATTTCAGGCGGCTGTAGAAGCCGATGTCCTGCAACAGGGTGATAGTCATAATCCTGATGACGTTCATTTTAAAAAACTGAAAGATTCGGTCCTGCGCGCCAATAAAGTTGATTCTATTCAACAGCTATCCTTCAACTACAGCGGCTTTATTATGCAGGAAGGCGAGCGCATGAGCGCGCAGGTGTATAACCATCATTTGCAGCGGTTGCATACTATTTACGACCGGCAGAACAGGGTAAGTTATAATGCCGCTTTTATTGACCCGTTCATTGGGTTTAAAAATATTACCATGGCCTTTAGCGGAACCGATTTTTCGGCTTACCGCAGTTTTCAGCAACAGGCTGAAACTTACCGCTACGACCTGGCGCAAACTATGAATTTGCTGCAAATGAAATACATCAGTAATAAAAAGTTAAGCACCACCGATAAACCGTATAGTATCGATAAAAGTCACTGGACATCCTTCCCTGATTTTAGTTACCGGTATCAATCGTTTGACGAAATTATTAAACAACAGTGGGTGGCGCTGGTTGCACTGGCTGCCTGGTTATTGCTGTCTGTATTCTTTATTCATTTCACCGCAGCAAAAGCTAAAGTTATATAACCTATGTACAAATTAGCATTCTATAATTTTATCCGTAGCCGGAGTGTATGGGTTGCCCTGGTATTGTTTTTTGCCGCCGGTATGGTTAGCATTTTTATTGGCCGGCAGTTCCTGTTAAAACAGGAAGCAGCCATTCAATCGGTTACCCGTTCGCAGCAGGAGCATATCGAACGCAATGTAAAATATATAAAGAACGAGTTCGGTTTGCTGATGTATTATCTGAAGTTCGCTTACATAAATAAACCGGCGCCCATAGCGGCGCTGGCCATTGGCCAGCAGGATGTAAATGCAAATATTCAGGCACTTACCGTTCGCGGACTGGAAGCACAGCGTTACGATACAGATCTGTACAACCCCTACAACCTGATGACCGGGAATTTCGATCTGAGTTTTGTGATCACCTGTTTGTTTCCGTTACTGATCATTGCGTTTAATTTCAATGTGCTTTCGAGGGAAAAGGAAGGCGGCACCTGGCCGCTGGTAAAATTGCAGTCGTTGCAGCCATTGAAATTCATAATGCAGAAATTAAGCATCCGGTTTATCGTTGTTAGTGCTTTGTTGCTTTCCTTACTTATGCTGGCTAAACTGGTCATCGGTATTCCGGTTGATGCTGCTTTTGGCGCTTATACGGTTGCAGCCTTCCTGTATATTCTTGTGTGGTTTGCGATCAGCTTCCTGGTGATCGTATTGCATAAAAGCACCAGCGTAAATGCCCTGTTGTTGTTGAGCGCCTGGGTGTTGCTTTGTTTGCTGGTGCCCGGTTTGATCAATAATTATGTTACGGCCCGCTATGCCGTTCCCGAAGCGTACACCACGCTGATAAAACAACGCGACGGTTATCATACCAAATGGGATAAGGATAAAGACAGCACGGTACAGGCTTTCTTTCGTGAATACCCCGAATACAGGAACTATGTATGGAACAAACCTTCTTTTAATTATTTATGGTTTTATGCCATGCAGCATATGGGTGATGCGGAGGCAAGGGAACACAGCAGGGCCATGCATCAGAAATTATGGCAGCGAAGCAGGGTGAGCGCTGCCGCCGGTCTGTTTTTTCCTGCTACCCATGCCCAGCTTCAGTTTGCCAACATAGCGCAAACCGGTATGCCGCAGCAGTTACAGTATTTAGATAGTACAGTATATTTTCATGAACGGCTGCGCCGGTATTTCTACCCAAAAATATTTGGCGATAGTGCGGTTAACAGTGAACATTGGGCGCAACATGTACCGGTATATTTTCATGCCGCCTGTAATGTGCAATGGATGCAGCTTGTACTGCCATTACTGTTTACCGGTACAGTGTTGTTTGGTGCAGGTGTTGTGCTTTTTAAAAGGAACCAGGCTTGATTTAAAAAGGCATAAAGGCAAAAAGGCAACGGGAAGCCTGTCATCGAACCTAAAAGAAAAAGATTAAAAGTAAACACTAATAACTAAACGCATTCTCCACAAACCATCGCGCTTTGTATATTTTTAACCCGTGTTGTTTATAAAACACCATTCCATCTGCGGTGTATATTTCATCCGTCCACCAGGAGCCTTTGGCATCATTGGGACGAATAAATATTGTAGGAAGCGGTGATGGTCCTGAGCTTATGCTTTTAACGTGTGCATAGGGAATGGGTACTTTTGACGCCTCGTTCTTCTCAACATTGAAATAGTAAGTGGCGGTGGTATTGGTTAGCCATAAAGCGGGCTGGCCATAAACGGGGAACAGGTCATGCGCATCCGTTCCGGGTAATTGAATGGAATCTTGAACGGTGATCTCGGGCAATAATCGGTGAAAGTTATAGGTAAAGGTTTTCAACTGGTCTTTTGCTGCCGACCATAACAGGTTTCTTTTTTTATCCCACACCACGTTATGACCAAAGGGCAGGTTGATCTGTTTGCTGTATACATTGTCGGGGAACTGCGTTGTATCGGTACGGAACACCGTCATGAAATTGCCGGTGCTGGAGGCTGATACAATGTTACCGTCGGGCAGCAGTTCAGCCGAATGCGTGTTGCCGCCGGCAAAAGCATAAAACAATACTTTTTTATCTGCAATGCGAATAAGCGCCACGCCGCCGCCGGAAGCATTCATTAAAATGACCGAGCCGCCGTACACCGGCTTGGCATCGGATGGATTTTTAAACCAGTCCACATGTTCTTTTTTGATGGCAGCTGATTGACCGGGCAGCCATTCCCAAACCATGGCCTTTTTATCAGGATCGAGAATGGCGATCCGATGCACTGATTGTTCGCACAAAACGATGCATTGTTTACAGTTCTCAAAGGTTGGGGGCTCATTGGTTTGTGCTGCAGCCTGGCTGAATAAACCAGCTATTGATATAAATAGTAAGGCGACGCCTTTTGTCGTTATTCGTCTCATCTATAATAAGATTGTGCTGAACAAATGTAATTCATGGACGCTTATTATTACGACTACATTATAACACAAACGGTTGCATTGTTTTTGAAGCAAAAAGCAGGCTGGAAATGGTTTAGATCAGTTCCAGTATGTTATCGATCATTTTATGATAACCTTCAACCGAAACCGGTTTTTCCAAAACCGATCTGGCGCCCAGTTGCAGGCTTTGTTTTACGAGGTAGGCATCTGTATAAGTAGAATAAACAAATACGGGGATATTTTCAAACTGTGCGTTGTTCTTTATGATAGCCAGCGTTTGCAGGCCATTGCATTTCGGCATGTTCTGGTCAAGGATGATCAGATCGGGGAAGGCGCCGTTATGCGCCTTTTGTAAATATTCAACTACTTCTTCGCCGTTCTCAACCGGCGGCAGTAAGTGCAGGTCGGAGCGGTCGCCGAGATAATGAAAAAAGAATCCAATATCATCAGGATCGTCTTCGGCCAGCAAGACCTTTTTGGGTATGTTTTGGGTACCGGCCATTTATTGTTGTTTTAATGGTAAAACGATCATGAATTTAGTTCCAATACCGGGAGTGCTTTTTACCTGTATCAATCCATGGTGTTTTTCAATTATTTTTTTGGTAATGGCTAATCCTATGCCTGTACCTTCAAATGAATCTTTAGGATGAAGGCGCTGAAATAGCGAAAAAACCGTTGTCGCATATTTCTCATCAAATCCTATTCCATTGTCTTCAATAGTAAGCAAACAATAATCGCCATTTTCATCTTCCCCGCTGATAATGCTTTTCTCCGATAAAAGTTTTGCACTTATTTCAATTACCGGCGGTACACTGTCTTTCGAAAATTTTAACGAATTGGAAATAAGGTTTTGAAATACCTGGCGGATCTGTCCGCGGTTTACTTCCAGTACCGGCAGATCGTGGAAAATGATCTTTCCTTTTTTATCGGCGATCATCAGCTCGAAATCTTCCACCAGTTCTTTCAGTACAAAATTCAAATCGGTTGGCAGGTATTCCCCGTCAACCGCAGAAAGTCTGCTGTAATTCAGGATGTCAATTATCAATGCTTTCATGCGTTCGGTGGAAGCGATGATCTTTTCAAGGTAGGCAATCTCTTCATTGCTTAAATTGCCCGATGCTTTATTCTTCAATATGTTGGAAAACATCTGGATCTTGCGCAAAGGTTCCTGCAGGTCATGCGATGCTACCGATGCAAACTGCTGCAGATCGTGATTGCTGTTTTCGAGCGTATGGTTCAGGTGTTCAAGTTGGCGATTGTTCTCTTCAAGTTTTCTTTGGGTGTTTTTTTGCAGGGTGAGATCGGTAATGATGATGCTTAGGGCTATGCCTTCATCGAGCTCGAGCACGGTGAGTGAAAGTTGAACCGGCGTACGGTTGCCGTTATAAAAGATCTCTACTTCTCCTTTGCAATCACCTGCCCAGGAGGTTTTGAAAAGCGTTTTATAAAAAGCAAGGTTTTCTTTTGAAATGAACTGTTCGAATGGAAGGCCAATGATGCTCGAAAGCGGCATACCGATCATATTACCGAAACTTGAATTGGCATACAGGATAATGCCCTGCTGGCTGAGCGTTAATGCGCCCTCGGTCATTTTTTCGATAAATATCCGGTAAGTATGATCGGCTGTTTTAAGTGTATATAACTGGTGGGTGCTGCCTTTTTGTACAACGAGCGCGTCGACCTGACCTGTACGAATAGCCTCGATGGTTTCTTTGGCTTCGTACAACTGGCGGCGGGTTTCTTCCAGTTCCCGCAACAGGTCGTCTTTAAGTTTGATATTCCTGTCCATTACATTTCAACCCCCAGGGCTTTTAATACTTTATCGGTTTCAGATAGGTCGCCTATGAGCTTTCGTTCAGGGAGCGGGAGTTTTTTTATCAATAATGGCAGGGCAATGATCTGCTCCTGCCGGGCCACAGAAGCGTCTTTGTAAACGTCTATGATCTGCAGATCATACCTGTCTTTTAAAAACGACTCGCAAATATTCGTGATATTGGCAATCGCTTTTACAGAGTTTGGTGTAGCGCCGGTAACATACAGGCGTAGGTCATACTCCGGAGGAGGTTTCGATTTTTTTTTCAGATCGTTGTTCCCGCCGTTTTTTTTCATGTTATTTTTTTATAGATCTAAGGTCTAGTCCTACTAAAACTTTTTCTTCATTCGACAGGTCGCCGATTATTTTACGAACCGGCACCGGTACTTTTCTTACCAGGGTAGGAATAGCCAGTATCTGGTCGCCGGCCGCCAGTTGGGGATTCACCAACAGGTCGATCACTTCCAGCTCGTACCGGTCGTTCAGGTGCTCTTCGCAATATTTTTTTAAATTGATAATCGCAGCTGCCGATTTTGGTGTGTTACCGGCAATATACAAACGTAACTGCCATTTTTCCTCTTTTGGCTTGTTTGGCCGTATAACAGACCTTAACTGTTTATTCGTTTTATTTTTTGCTGTTTTTGCCATTTTCTAAATTCCGGTTGTTTCGGGAATTGGCTAATTGTTGTCTGTTCCGCTCCATGATCTCTTTCTTCAATTTTTCTTCCATAAATGTTTTATTGAGCTCATCCTGTACCGACTCAAACTCTTCTCTTAATGACGCGATTTTCGCTTCCAGCACTAATTTCTTACGTTCGATTGCCTGATCTTTCCGGCTGGCGACGTAAGTTCGTAATTCAATGCCGGTAGCCTCCTGCAGTAGCTGGGCCTGCCGTGCCGAACCAACCAGAATGCCTTCAGGCCCCTGGAACACATCAACGAGCTCCAGGCCTTTTTCGGTGATCACAAACTCCCTTACCTGGTTGCTGTGGTTCATGCCTCTCGATTTCATAATGTAGATGCCCCGGTTTCGTTCGCCGTTACCTTCTATATCGCGCACCTGAATCCACGCATCTACCAGGGAAGATATACCCTCATCTGTTTGTAACGATTTCTCATTATCAAATACCAATGCTGTAAAAAGAACAGTAATGCCTTCGTTCTGCAAAAAATCGAGCAGGCGGGTCAGCATTGATTTTACTTCACTGATGGAGGCCACGGTCACCAGGTTTGTTATAGGGTCCAGGATTACCGTACGTGGTTTATATTGTTTTACTCTTTTATGTATGGCCACAAGATGCGATTCAAGTCCATACGACGTAGGCCTTGTAGCCAGGATCTGCAAAAGCCCGGCATCGATATGCTTTTTCAGATCGATATTGATCGATTGCATATTCCGGATGATCTGAGGCGGCGATTCTTCAAATGCAAAGAACAAACAGCGCTCTTTACGTTTGCAGGAAGCATCGGCAAAATAAGCGGCAATATTGGTTTTGCCGGTGCCCGCAGTACCTGAGATAAGAATAGAGCTTCCCCTGTAAAATCCCCTGCCGTCCAACATGTCATCGAGCGATGGAATACCGCAGGAGATCCGTTGGGAGGAAACTTCTCTTTCGAGCAACAGGGATGTAACAGGTAATACAGAAATACCATCTTCATCAATAAGAAACGGATATTCGTTGGTACCATGCAGGGAGCCACGATATTTCACCACGCGAAGCAGTCGCGTAGAAATTTGATTTTTAACCCGGTGATCGAGGAGGATCACACAATCGGAAACATATTCTTCAAGTCCATGGCGGGTAAGCGTACCCAGCCCTTTTTCAGCGGTGATGATGGTGGTGATGCCTCTGTTCTTAAGCCAGCTGAATAGCCTTCTTAATTCAGCGCGCAAAATACCTTCATTGTCGAAGCCGCCAAACAGGTTCTCGATGGTGTCGAGCATTACACGTTTGGCGCCAGTGGTATCAATGGCATGTGCTAAACGAATGAACAAACCATCCAGGTCGTACATCCCCGTTTCCTCAATTTCGGTGCGGTCGATATGCACATGATCGATCCACAGTAATCCGTCTTTTTGTAGTTTTTTCAAATTGAAACCCAGCGAGGCTACGTTCTGTTCAAGGTCTTCAGCTTTTTCCTCAAAAACCATAATAACACCCGGTTCATTAAATTGAAGTATCCCGCGAACTATAAATTCTATGGAGAATAATGTTTTACCTGCACCTGCTTCACCGCAAACGAGCGTTGGTCTGTTGGCTGGAAGGCCGCCATTGGTTATTTCATCAAAACCATTGATGCCGGTGGGGGTCTTTTCCAGGGCCGTTGTATTGCTTTTTTTTACTGAACGTGACATGTAAAAAAGAGATTTTGTACTGTAGAAAAACTAATATAAAAACCAGGGCCAACGAAAAAACAAGGGGGGGCAGGGGAAAAATCTCCACACATTTAGATCGGGTACCATAACAATTTTGAATAACTGATAATGAAAAAGGACCACCTGATGGTGATCCCCCTTCTGTTGTTAGTACCTCTTAAATGGTCTTAAGTAGCGCCATAAGAATCATAAAAGGACAAGGCGTGATCTTATGGAAAAGGTTTATGGTAATTCGATTAATTGATGCCACTAAATTAGTATGATGCCGCCTGCTGAAAAAATGCGGTTAGTCACGAGTTCATAGGAGCATGTATAAAATAAAAAGGACCGCAATGAAGCGATCCTTTCCCGTTTTACCCGTATACTGGCTGGAACGTGCATTCCTTCAATAGTACAGGTACACTTTACAAATGGATAAGGCGCCTTCTGTCTGAAGACTATGGTTAACGGTTAGTTCAGTTCACTAATTTACTAAGTACATGACTGTACAGGAAATGCAGTTAGTCACGAAGTGTCCCTGATGAACCGGCCGGGAACGAAATGGAAGGCGAGCGGCTTTGAAAGAGCGACCTGCCTGTGGCTTTTATTTTGCGTTTCAATAAAGTAACTTTGTATACGCATGAGCAGTTCCAGCCCCAACAAGAAGTTTTACCTCATTCTCATCCTCGGCATGCTTTCGGCCATTGGCCCATTTTCAATCGACATGTACCTGCCGGCTTTCCCTGATATTGCCAAAGGATTGAACACCGAAGTTTCGAAGGTGATGCTTTCGTTATCGAGCTTTTTTATTGGCATCTCGGCCGGGCAATTAATCTACGGTCCCCTGCTTGAGCGGTTTGGCCGCAAGAAACCATTGTACATCGGGCTTTCTATCTATATGCTGGCATCGCTGGGTTGTGCATTGGCGGCGTCGGTAAATGCATTGATCGGGCTGCGGTTGCTGCAGGCGCTTGGGGGATGCGTAGGTATGGTGGCGGCCCGCGCCATGGTGCGCGATCTGTTCGATGTAAAGGAGAATGCCAAAGTGTTTTCGATGCTGATGCTGGTAGTGGCTGTATCACCCATTATTGCACCTACGGCGGGCGGTTATGTTACCGCCTTGTTTGGCTGGCGCTGGGTGTTTGCCATGCTGATGATCGTTGATGTGATCGTGCTTGCCGGTATATATTTTATGCTGCCCGAAAGCAAAAAGCCCGATCCTGCATTTTCGCTGAAACCGGTGCCCATCCTCAAAAACTTTGCAGGCGTAATAAAACATCCGCAGTTCTATACCTATGCGTTAACGGCGGCAATTTCGGCTGCCGGTTTATATGCTTATATCGGCGGTTCACCTTCTGTCTTTATGGGCGTTTTTCATGTAACGGAAAAACAATACGGCTGGATCTTCGCTTTGATTGCCATGGGGCTTATTGGGGCCAGCCAGATCAACAGCGTATTGCTGAAAAATTATACCAGCGAACAGATCATTAAAGTGGCACTTGCCTGCCAGAGTACGATAGGGTTGATACTGGTTGCCCTTACATTGCTGGGCTGGGGCGATCTGTTCATTACTATATTTCTCATTTTTTTGTTCTTATGCTGCCAGGGTTTTACGTTTCCCAATGCTTCAGCCCTGTCGATGGCGCCTTTCGGACATAACGCAGGCAGCGCCTCGGCGCTGATGGGAGCCATTCAAATGTGTATTGGCGCCTGTACATCGGCACTGGTGAGTGTATTTCAGAACAGCACCGCCGTTCCCATGGCGGCCGTAATGGCCTGCTGCGCCATTGG
>CBIHPC010000207.1:0-10870 GCA_966211305.1 uncultured Niastella sp. | reverse complement strand
GTTGTCCTTTTTTTACAAACAACAATTCCCTGATCACCCAATCCTGGGTATTGCTTTGTAACCGGTCGGCTGTTCTTGTCAGCGTACTGATTATTGACTGGGAGGTATCATTTACATTTTCACCAAATGACAAATTGCGGATAATGATGCGCCGGATAACCTTACCGGCAAATGGCCGGTACCCTTCTTCACTTCGTTGGAAAAAGGTAGAGTCCTGCCTCTTTTCACCAACCACCAGGAAATTCCGGTATACATCCCTTGCCAGCGAACCGATACGGGACTTCTTCTTTGTGCTGTCCTGCCCCCGCACCGTGGCTATAATTCCGGTGAAACAACTAAAACAAAGTATATATCTGAGCGCTACATGCATATTGGTTGACAAAAGGGTAATGAAAATTAACACTTTATAAGCGCTATAGTTTAATTACATCAATTATACCATGTTACGGATTGTTATACAAGCCGGTTGGTTAAAGACGGATGTAGAAAAAAATCTACTTTTGCTATGTAATTGCTCCATTAAACTGCCTGCCAATGGCTCCTGAGATCCTTTATTTTGCGATACCCGGTTTTGTGGTACTGCTGCTGCTGGAAGCATGGTATTCCTGGAGGGAACAAAAGGATTTCTATGAAGTGAAGGACACCTTCAGCAGTCTGGCTATGGGCATCGGCAATGTGATATCGGGATTTGTGTCGAAATTAGTCGTTTTTGGCGCATTTATGCTGGTGTATAAGTTCCGGCTGTTCACGCTGCCCTTCACCTGGTGGATGTGGGTGCTGGCCTTCTTCGCCGACGATTTCTCCTACTACTGGTTTCATTATACTTCCCATAATATGCGCTGGTTCTGGGCATCGCATGTAGTGCACCATTCTTCCCAACGTTATAACCTGTCTACCGCATTGCGCCAAACCTGGACGGGTAACCTCACCGGCAGTTTTATATTCTGGATGTGGATGCCGTTGGCAGGGTTTCATCCCATTGTGGTAATGTTGTTGCAGCAGATCAGCCTTATTTACCAGTTCTGGATCCATACCGAGGCTTTTCACCTGTTGCCGCGTCCTATTGAGTTTATTTTCAATACGCCCAGCCATCACCGGGTACACCATGGCAGCAACCTGAAATACCTCGATAAGAACCATGGCGGCGTTCTCATTATCTGGGACCGCTTGTTCGGCACTTTTCAACCGGAGGAAGAACGGCCCAGGTACGGACTTACCAAAAACATTGAAACGTACAACCCGGTGCGCATAGCCTTTAAGGAATGGGGCGATATGTTCAGGCAGGCCCGGCATGCGGGTTCGCTCCGCAACGGCATTAAATACCTTTTCCGCCCGCCAGGCTGGAGCCACGATGGAACAGGAAAAACAACCCGGGAACTTAAAAAAGCTGCTGAAAAGGAGGTATCGGTGGTTTCTAAAAATTCCTAGTTGTTCAGTTATTCAATTATTGAGTTATTCAGTTCTTAGTTCCCGGTTTTCAGTTTCAGTTCAAATTCACAACATCCCCGTAAATTACCTGTTGACCAGGCCATGGTTTGCGGTCTAAAGCACCCTTTTCCAGCACCGGCTTTACACCAGGGTTGCACCGGATACCAGGGCTGCTGTGCAATTCCTATGCAATTCGGATGCAAATCCAATAGCACTTTGTAAGGTATAGAGATACAGTATTGACAGTAAAAAGTACAGTATTAGGTACTCCGGCCTCAACTTATCACCCACCTGTCCCCTTCCTCCCGCCCCCCGACCACCCATCTAAATACCATCAACGAAATTCTTCGTGTTATTTAAATTGTATTAACAAAACCTTACGAAATTTGTCGTATTTTTAGACAAATGTTGTTCCACTATGGCTACTACAAAAACTATAAAACCCACCGAAAGCGAGTTGGAGATCCTGCAGATCTTATGGAAGAAGGGCAATGCCAGCGTTCGTGAAGTGCATGAGGAATTATTGCAAACCAAGGAAGCCGGCTACACCACTACCCTGAAACTTATGCAGATCATGCATGAAAAAGGACTGGTTAAACGCGACGATAGCATCAAAACGCATATTTACCAGGCTGCGGTGAGCAAGGAAAAAACCCAAAAACATCTTTTGAACAAAATGATCGATACCGTCTTTGGCGGATCGCCCGGCGAACTGGTTATGCAGGCGCTGGGCAACCACAAAGCATCGGCAGAAGAACTGGACGAGATCCAGAAAATTCTCGACAATCTGAAAAAACAATAGTAATCCATGAATCTGTTGTACCAATCTGCTTTTCTTAAAGCGTTGGGATGGGCATTACTGAACAGCTTATGGCAAATGGCGTTGTTGTGGCTTGTGTACCTGGCGTTAACCATGGGCGGAAAAAAGTTGCTATCCCGTCAACGACATGCAATAGCCCTGTTATCACTGGCCGGCGGTTCGCTTTGGTTTTTGGGAACCCTGGTCGTTAACCTGTACAAAGCAGCCAGCGGGCCGCAGGTGATAATCATCTATATGGAGAATGACGCCGCTACCGGTTTGTTGCCGGCTTTCATTACCCAATGGTTTGAACCGGCGCTCCCCATTTTATCGCTATGTTATTTACTGGCAACCGCCTTCCTTTTCATTCGATTTTATTTTCAATACCGCCATACTCAACGGTTGTTTACCACCGGTTTGCAAAAAGCCGATCCGGAATGGAGGATCTTTCTGCAACAGGCTGTTCAGCACATGAGCATCAAAAAAAATGTGCAGATCTGGCTTTCCTCGCTGGTTGACACCCCGGTTACCCTCGGTGTATTCAAACCAATTATATTATTACCGGTGGCAGCGGTAAACCACCTGTCGCTAAAACAGGCCGAGGCAATTATTCTGCATGAACTGAACCATATCCGCCGCAACGATTACCTGGTGAACCTGCTGATCGCCTGCGTGGATGTGATCCTGTTCTTCAACCCGTTTGCCCGTTTGCTCACTTCCATCATTCGCAAGGAGCGCGAAAACTGCTGCGACGACCTGGTGCTTCAATTCTGTTACGAGCCCCAAAGCTATGCCCGCGCATTGGTTACACTTGAGCAGAACCGCATCAATACCAGCGCATTAGCCCTGGAAGCTACAGGAAAAGACAAACACTTTTTACTGAACCGTGTAAAACGCATCCTCGGCAATGAACAGGCTAGCAACCCATTCAGTCAAAAACTGGCCGCCTACCTGCTCTCTACCCTGCTTATTGCCTTTATTGGCTGGTACAACCCCGGTAACATAATTATAAAAAAACTGCACGCCACCCGCGAACAAACCGCGGCTACTGAAACCGTGCAGACTTTTGTTACCCCCCCTTCAAAAGAGTCAATAGCAGCTCCTGTAACATTCGTAGTAGCTGATGAAACGCCGAAAAAACAACATGCGGCCTGTACAAAACAGAGGAATGAAACGAAAGACCCATATAAAAAGCTGGAGCAACTCATTGAACTGACTACCGAAGCCAGGCTGGCGGCGCTTACCAAACGCCTGGAAGAATTACCGGAAGAAATGGCTTTTGTAAATAATGTACAGATAGTGAACTATTCATTACCGGAAGCCATAACACCGGATCCTCAACTTCCCCCGGCACAGGAAGTATACCCCTATGTACCAGGAAGCAGTTTTTATTTCCAGGCGATTGAAGACACTTCCCTGCCCAAAAAATATATAATGACCCAGAGCGACGTAAAGGCCAAACTGGCTATGGAAAAGTCGATGCAGGCATTGCAGCAGGTTGACTGGAAAAAGCTGGAATCGACGCTTAAGGCCCAGGGCATGAAAGTAAATATCAGCCAGCTCCAGGAAGAAATAGAAAACGCCATGTCGCAGATAGACTGGAAGAAAATGGAAGAGGAAACCGAAAATGCATTGGAAGAAGCCAATAATGAGATAAAGAAAATGCGCAATGCGTTCACCGTGCAGTTAAGCCGTTACCAAAACGAGCGCGCCATTCAACAGGAACGAATGAAACAGGCCCAGCAACGTATTTTGATGGACCGGTTACGGCAACATGAGGAGCTCAAAAAAATGGAGCAGGAGAAGAAGGAAGAATGCAAGCCGGACACCCGGAAGAAAAAGAGAATCGTTCAGATCTAAGATACCAATCCCGCTATAAGACACCAGATCCCTGCCAGTTGGCGGGGATTTTTTTGTGTTCATCTGAAAGAAGCATCACAAATATTTTATATACAAAAATATTAAATGTTAATTTTTAAGCACTCAAAATCATTTCAATAAGGTCCGTTTATTCGAGTGTTTGTAAAACGCACCACTCCAAATTACCCCGAAGTTTACCACTCAAAATATCGCCCCCCTGCACCCCATTAATAGCCTTGATACCAAAAGCAGGGAAGCTGCAGCTATCCTTTCATTTTTCACCACGGACAGGGTAAAAACAATACAAAACCGGTTTGGCTTGACACGATCTGTTCGTAATGAAGCAAGGCAGCAATTGCAAAATTTGCAAATAAAAAACTATCAAATTGCAAAAAACAGGTAATCGAGAGAAGGTATCCTGCAAGGCCGGCTTTGCAAGCCGGCCTTTATAAGGCAGGAAATTTGGGATGAGTCATGTGCATTGGATAAAGTTGGCTGGGAGGCAACTGGCTGGAAAATCACCTTCCAGTTTCCAATCGGACCGGATTAAAGACAACAAAATCACGCGCTAAAGCTACGAACGGAAAACTACTATGCCAATCATAAAGGCAAATACTTATTCATATATTTTAAAAAGCTCGGATTGAACACATACTGAAAAGAGTATATACCGGGCAGGTATTTCCCGACAGAACCAGACATGACTGAAACAGATTGTGTGACTTTGTGGCAGATTTATTTAACAGATTTGTAGGGCGGCAGAAGACTTTATGAAGGCAATTTTTGAGGTTATGCCCTATAAAACAAAATCCCGCTGTTAGCGGGATTTGTTGTTCGCAGTTGGTATTGGTTACGCAGACATTACCAAAATCGATGTGGGTAAAACACCCTTTAGTACTTTTATAAGAATCCTCCCTTTTATAAATTTCGGGAGGCTGCTTCATCATAATAATCATTCAGTCACTGTGTAAATTCACTCGCTTGTCCATTGACTGCACCTGTAAAAAAGCTTACCCTTGTACAACCACACTCTTCAATTTCTCTGGTATTAAAAATTCACAACCAGGTATGTGACTAAGTGATATTCTACAGACATCTAAACATCTAAAGTTGCTGCAACAAATTTTTAAAAGAGTGTAACAAATTGTAAAAAAATACCTGAATCGGTCCAGCTCCATCACTCCAGTTACCAGCTACTTTCCGTACCCCAATCAATTTTTCCAATTTCCCAAATTTGGAATTCCTCCTTTGGCCAATGCATTTTAAGCCTTTGAACCCAGGATATAGCGGGCATTTTTGCCTTCGCAAAACAGCAGGTCTAAAATGGACACATGAGGAATAAATCCTATTCGTTCTTCAAAAACCTGGTGGTAACGAACCGGGTTGGAGAAGTCGGTCTGGATGCTTTTTGGGGTTATTTTGTTCCGCCAGTCAACCACTTCCGCGTCGCCCTCACTACCCTGCTCACCAGGAACATATTCCAAATAATCTACATGAATGGACACCCCTAATTTCTTCACTACCCAGTCAAGACAGATCAGATTCCACTCATTTAACAGCTCCACCGGCTTGCTGTACAAGCCCGCTAACTCGGGTTCGAAAAAGGCAAACCAGGGCGACCGGTTATAACAGGAGGTGATGGTTTTCCAATGTTGCGCCTGCCAGGGTTTCCGGTTATCGATTGCGACATCCTTCAACAACTTTTTCTGCTCGCGGCCTTCCAGCACCGGAATACTCAGATTGATGGGTCCGTGCGAGCCAACCACTACGCAGCGGTTCCTGAAACTCATTTTTCGCCAGGGCTCATATTCATAAAAATTAATATTCAAAAACTCAATTGACTTTTTCATTAAAGTAACACTCGGAAAATATTGACTTTCAACTAACAACTTCATAAAATCTTTATTTTCCCATTTTTTGTTTAAGATTGGCCAAAAATGAGTGAAAAACATCCATTTTATATCCTCAAAATTTGCTATTTTAATTATAGTTAAACTATTTATTTAACTTGATAACTAAAGTTTTATTTCAAATAACACTTACTAAAAATACTGGCAGCGATTTTTTGGCCTTTTTTGGAATTTTTGACGCCCCTAAATCTAAAGTTCTTAGCAAAGAAAAACCTAAAGTACGATCCCTTTTTTGGCCGGAAAAATTTATCCGGTACATTGTGGCCTAAAAATCATCGACATGCAAAAAATTACCTGGTGGATGCTCCTACCCTTGCTGGCAGTTAGCTGTGCCAAACCGACAGGCTTCGATTATCTGGGCGTGAGAAATTTTAAGGTGATCAAATTCGGGTTGAAGGAATCGACGGTGGGGGCAGATGTGGAATTTTATAATCCGAACCGGTACCCGGTGACCATGAAAGGAGGGTCGGTTGACGTATATGCCAACAACAATTATTTTGGAAAAACGATCCTCGACTCAAGCATCCAGATCCCTAAAAAGGATACTTTTTTGTTGCCGGTGGTTTTAAAAGTCGACATGAATAATACCGCTATCGGATTGATCCAAACCCTGGCGGCGGGTCAGGACAGTGTACATATTAAACTGGACGGAAGTGCCAAAGTTGGTCGCGGCGGACTATTTATAAACTATCCGATCAGGTATGCCGGAATGCAGAAAATCAAATTTTAGGCCCCGGCAGTCGGGGCATTTTTCTTAATAATTAAGATTCCAAAATTTGGAATCAGGGATTTGAATCAAAAGTTTGAAAGCCTCCTTTTCCATCATCCGGAGTACCCGGTTTACTGAAAAACATTTCGAAAAAAATTTTTTGGGCATGCAACCATTTTAAAGAATTCTGGAAAATTTTTTGACCGCCTGACGAAGATCATCCCTGGAGCAGATCAAAAAATAACACGGCCGGCAATTCAAAAATACCGCTCCACCCTCCTCTGCCCATTGACCGGTTTCGGAAAAAGTACAATCGCTGATCAAAAATCGCCGACCGGAAACCGGCCATTTTTGGTTGACCCTGTCGACCATTTTTTCAAAAAATGACCCGCCATTAACCTGGCCGGCCGGGCAGCAACCGTTCATTTTTGATCAAAAATTTTAAGCTGGTGAATGAATTTTAATCTGGCCGATTTTGAAGCCCTGGCCAAAAATGCGGCTTCCCACTACTGCTTTCGCCAATTTTCGATGGCCAAAAATTCCCTGGTTTGCCCGGAAGTTCGCCAGCAGATATTTTCAATTTTATGCCATGTTGGCGGATTTTTTTCACGCTGCATTCAAAATGCATGCATCAAAATAGCATCGCCTTTCTTCCGCTTACGGATACTTACGACCGAAAATTACCAGCCGGCCAATCGTATTATTTTCCTGCCGGCCCCTTTATTTTTGCCTGGCGCCATTGGTAAAAAATTAACGAAAATGATGTGCTGAAATAATTACTTTTGGAAAAACAAGTGGTATGAAGAAATTACTTTTACTGGCCATTGCCGTTATGGGAATTACCACCTTCGCTTCCTCACAGGTTAAAAGGGGGATTCAAACCGTAACCATTCAAACCCCAACCGTTCAATGCGAAAGTTGCAAAAAACGCATTGAGGAGCACCTGAAACGCGAAGATGGAGTTCAGAAATCGAACGTTGATTTCAAGAAGCATGTTACTAAGGTTACCTTTTATGCAGAGCGTACCAACGCAGAAAATATTAAGGCTGCCATCGCCAATGCAGGGTATGATGCCGATGATGTAAAGGCAGAACCTGACGCATATAAAAGACTGCCCAAATGCTGTAAAAAGCCCGAAGACGGCGGCGGCATGTAGGGATATTAATAAAAAATACATATAAAAAAATCCGCCAGCAGGCGGATTTTTTTATGGGTTGACGAGATAACGAGTTAACTTGTTTACAAGTGAACGCGTCAACTTACTTCCCCGTCCAGTTGGCCGGATCCTTCCGCCATTCCATCAGAATTTCCTGCTGGTCGGCAGAAACTACGCCCTTTTCAACGGCCAGTTCTATGAGGCTTCCGTAGTTGGTAAGAGAAATATATGGCACCCCCGCTTTGGCAAAATTTTCGGTTGCCACCGGAAAACCGTAGGTAAAGATCGACACCATTCCCAGCACTTCCATGCCTGCCGCCTTCGCCACATCTACCACCTGCAAACTGCTTTTACCGGTTGAAATGAGGTCCTCTATGATCACCACTTTTTGGCCGGCCGTATAATATCCTTCTATCTGGTTGCCCAATCCATGTTCTTTTGGTTTTGGGCGTACATATATATATGGCAGCTTCAACTGATCGGCAGCCATAGCGCCCCAGGCAATACCTGCGGTTGCTACCCCGGCCAGCAACTCAGCTTCGGGAAAATCCTGGAAGATCACATTGCACATTTCCGATTTTATAAAATCGCGAATGAAGGGAAATGATAGTACCCGGCGGTTATCGCAGTAAATGGGGCTTTTCCATCCCGAGGCCCAGGTAAAGGGTTGTGCGGGATTTAATTTAATAGCATTACTTTGTAATAACTTTTCGGCTACAGCCTTTTCGTTCGAAGACATATTATTGATTAAGTTATTTGCGGCGAAATTGGCCTTTGATACCTGAAAACAGAAAATAAGTTATGCACATAAAGATATATTTTAACGAGAAACCGTTGTTCCTTACCGATTCCATTACTCCCGAAATTGAACCGTTTGCGCACCATGACGATGCCGTGCTTATAGATGAATTCTCGCATGGCGGCATCAATTCCATGATCCATGAAATGCGGCAGGATAAGGTGCATGCCGGCATTTACCTTCACAGTAATGTGGAAGAGCTCAGAAAAGCATTCTGGAAAAAGTTCATTATGATAAAAGCTGCCGGCGGTTTGGTAAAAAACGAAGCCGGAGAACTGTTGTTCATCTTCCGCCGTGGAAAATGGGACCTTCCCAAGGGTAAACTCGACGATGGGGAAACGCTGGAGGAATGTGCGGTGCGGGAAATAAAGGAAGAAACCGGTTTACAGCAGGTTGAATTGAAAAATCACCTCATTACCACCTGGCATACCTACGATGAAAGTGGCCATCATATTCTGAAAGAAACTGCCTGGTACCTGTTATCTGCGCCTAAAAAGCAGGCTTTAACGCCGCAAACCATTGAACAGATAACACAAATTGAATGGTGCCCGGCAGTTGAGCTTCCAAGGTATGTTTCGAATACGTTTCCGGCTATAATAGATGTGCTGAAGGCGGGTGGTTTTTATTGATTGGAAATTGACTTTGATACAAGCCTATCTGATGTGAAAAGCAAAAACGGGGCTGCTTTGCGCTTTGCCTTGTTGCCTTTATGCCTTCTTAAGAATAGCCACCGTCAGCCTGCTTACGCACACCAGTTTTTCCCGTTCATCGTGGATCTTTATATCCCAAACATGGGTTGAAGCGCCTATATGGAGGGGTTTTGCTATGCCGGTAACAATGCCTTCACGTACCCCGCGAATATGATTGGCATTGATCTCAAGACCTACACAAATGAATTTTTCCTGGTCAATCACCAGGGCAGAAGCTACGCTGCCAAGGGTTTCGGCCAACACACAGGAAGCGCCGCCATGCAGCAAGCCATAAGGCTGCCGGGTGCGGGCATCCACCGGCATGGTTCCCTTTATGTAATCGGGTCCCACCTCGGTGAACACAAGTCCGATATGTTCACCCATGGTGCCCTTGCTGAGGTGAATGATCTCCTGTAAAAGCAGGTCTTTTTTATGCCAGATCATAAGACAGATGTGATAATGTGCTAATGGGTATTAAATGTCTTTCGAAACGGCTTCAGGCAGGAACTGCCGGGCATCGCCTCCGTTCCTGATCACATCCCTTACCAGTGTTGAAGCTACGGACGTGTATTGAGGCAGGCAGGTAAGAAAAACCGTTTCAATGTCCCTGTCAAGACTGCGGTTCATGTCGGCAATGGCCTTTTCATATTCAAAATCGTTCACATACCGGATACCGCGAACGATAAAATTTGCCCCTACTTTACGGCAGCATTCCACCGTAAGGCCCTCATACACTTCGACTTTCACTTTAGGGTTATCGCCAAATATTTCGCGGATCCATTTCATCCGTTGTTCTTCAGAAAACATGGCCGTTTTATTTGCGTTTCGCCCAATGCCGATAACGAGCCTGTCAAATAACGGAAGCGCACGATGAATGATATCCAGGTGACCAATGGTAATAGGGTCAAAGGTCCCGGGAAATAAGGCAATGCGTTGCATGGATTTGAATTAAGTAGAAAAATGAGCGTACAAGATACTATTCAGTTTATAAGAAACTATTTCAGATTTCATGTTAAAGGTACCAGTTACCGGCCACCAACTGCCAGGCAAAAAATTCCGGTAGCCCGGTCCGTTCAACAAATATTTCAAGTCTGGCAACCGGGAATCCGGTAACTAACTCATTTCCCTTCCGCCCGATAACAGGTACAACACCGCCATACGCACCGCTACCCCATTCTCTACCTGTTGCAAAATGATCGACTGGTTGCTGTCGGCGGCATCACTGTCCAACTCCACGCCCCTGTTGATGGGCCCGGGGTGCATGATCACGATCTTCTTGTTCAGGCTATCGAGCAAACGCTTGTTTATTCCATACGCCAGACTGTATTCGCGCAGCGAGGAGAACAATACCTGGTTCTGACGTTCGAGCTGAATACGCAGCACATTGGCCACATCGCACCACTCGAGCGCCTTTTGCAGGTTGTATTCAACCCTGATATCGAAAGCCTCCTGAATGTATTTGGGAATAAGCGTTGGCGGACCGGCCACGGTTACTTCAGCGCCCATTTTCTTAAGCAGGT
>CBIHPC010000206.1:0-10876 GCA_966211305.1 uncultured Niastella sp. | reverse complement strand
TGCCTTAACAACCGCTTGTCAATAAGGGTTGTGTCTTTGCCATACGTGAGCTTAAGTATGGCCGGTTTGATCTCCGGGTTGGCATCTACAAATTGTTGCGCCTGTTGAACAGTTCCGATCTTCTGGAATCTTTCTACCAATGTTGGTTGTGCCATCGCCGTTACTGAAAAAAGCACTGATAAAACCGACAAGCTGAATTTCATATATTTTATTTGTTTTCTTTTACGTAAAAGCCTGGGGCTCCGTTGGGGCCAGGGGTTTGGAAGTTACTATTTTTTACCTGATCCGGATACCCCGTTTCATGAAATATATTGCGAAATATTTGCAAAAATTTGGCCATTTTACGCTAAAGAAAGCCGGCGGCATGCTCCGTTGGGCATTATTTAATCATATTCTAACATCAAATGAATTTCCGGTCCTTGCTGTCGATGGGTACATCGTTTATTGACGCGTATCTGCGCTGCATCAGCCCATCGGCATTGAACTCCCATTGCTCATTCCCATAGGAGCGGAACCATTTGCCTTCATGGTCGTGCCATTCGTATTCGAACCGCACGCTGATTCGGTTGCCGGTATAACTCCACAGCTCTTTTTTGAGTTTATAATCCAGTTCTTTTTCCCATTTTTTGGTGAGAAATGCTACTACTTCTTCCCGGCCATTGATGAATGTATCGCGGTTCCGCCATTCGGTGTCAACCGTGTAGGCGAGAGATACCCGATTCGGGTCTTTGCTGTTCCAGGCATCTTCGGCGAGTTGCACTTTTTGTCTGGCGGTTTCATCTGTAAATGGCGGCAGTGGCGGTCTTTGTTGCATAAATTGATTTTTAGTGGTGTTGGTTATAATGCCACAAAGATAGGTGGTTTTATGGAAATAGATAGACCGATCTGTCTATTTTGATAAAAAACCTGAACACGGGATACAGAACGCTGAACGCAGAATGCAAAAGGCAGGACGCAAAACGCTGAACGCTTAACGCAAAACGGCGAACGCTTAACGCTGGAAGCTGAACGTTTAACGCGGATTGCAGAAAGCAGAACGCAAAACGCCGAACGCAGAATGCAGAATGCAAAACGCGGAACCTGGAACTCGGAACTGAGAACTTTGAACTCTGAACTGAAAACTCTGAACTCTGAACAAATAACCCGGAACCGAGAACTTTAAACTGGAAACTCTGAACTAACAACTAACTAATCAATCAACCGGCTCACAATCTTTTTGCATTCATTTACCGGCCACTGGCTGCGGAACAATTTGCTTTCCATGATGGCCGATTCAAAGAGAAGGTAAATATGATCTTTGATCGATTTATCGCCGGTGATCAGGCTGCCGAGGTATTTGCGAACATCGATCTTATGATTCTGGATAATGTCGAGTATTTCTTTCTCTTTATCGCTGATTTCACCCAGCATATTCAGGAAGGCGCAGCCCTGGTAGTTCTCTTCCTTATTCATGGCGTGAATAAAATCGAAGGCGGCCAGGATCCTCTTTTTGGGTTCATCAGCACGGTCTACCTGTTTTTTTAATTTGGTAAACCAGTGATCGTGGCGGCGGTTCAGGTATGCGATGCACAATTTCTCTTTCGACTCATAATGCTGGTACAGGCTGGCCCTTGCCACATCGGCTTCTTTTATTACCTGGTTTATGCCCGTAGCCTGGTACCCCTGTTGGTGAAATAACCGGGTGGCCGTTTGCATAATGCGCTCTTTTGGATTGGATTCATGTACCTTCATACCGGCAAAAATAACCATATCTTTTATGTGTATACAGACTAATCTGTCTGCATTTGATTTTGAATCCGTTAAGGATCACAAAAACAGCGCAAGAACCGGGTTGTGCAATCCGGTGCCATTGGGGAGATTTGCGGTATAAAATTGAGTTTATGGAAAAGCAGGAGGAAATAAACTATAACCGGATAGCGGAAGCCATCGAATTTTACCGGCATAATTTCAGGGACCAGCCTTCGCTCGATACCGTGGCGGAACATGTGCACGTAAGCCCTTTTCATTTTCAACGGATGTTTAAAGAATGGGCCGGCGTTACACCGAAACAGTTCCTGCAATACCTTACGCTGGAACACGCCAAACAGGTACTGAAAAAAGGACAGGAGGTGACATTGGTAGATGCAGCATTTGAGTCGGGGCTTTCGGGCACCAGCCGTTTACACGATCTGTTTATAAAAGTGGAAGGCATGACGCCGGGTGAATACAGGAACGGCGGCGAACAACTGGCTATCAACTACAGTTTTGCCGAAAGTCCGTTCGGTACTATCATCATTGCCTCCACCCATAAGGGTATTTGTTATATGGCATTTGCCGATGGGGAAGAAGCAGTAGCGCTGCAGGAACTAAAGAACCAGTTCCCCAATGCAAAGTACCGGCAGTTGTCAGACACCATTCAGCAGAACGCGTTGTTTATTTTTACGCAGGACTGGAACAAACTCCACGAAATAAAACTGCATTTGAAAGGAACGCCCTTCCAGCTAAAAGTATGGGAGGCGCTGCTGCGGATCCCTATGGGTGAGCTATCGACTTACTCGGGACTTGCCGGCAAACTAAACCAACCGCTGGCGTCACGGGCCGTAGGTTCGGCGGTAGGCGCCAACCCGGTGGCCTTTTTAATTCCCTGCCATCGCGTAATTAAATCAACCGGCGAATTTGGCAACTATCATTGGGGCAGTACCCGCAAGAATGCCATGATCGGTTGGGAGGCATCAAGACTTTCTTCAGCACAATAATTGTCAGCATGGACCTGTTCAGCAATCATACAGATGAAACGATAAACTTTTTGCCTAAAGACGGTACGGTGAATTATTATGGCAAACCATTGACCCGTACGAAGGCAGATCACTATTTGGAAAAACTATTGACCACCATCGAGTGGAAAAACGACGAAGCCGTGATTTTCGGCAGGCATATCATTACCAAAAGAAAAGTGGCCTGGTATGGCGATGAGCATTATAACTACGCGTATTCGAACATTAACCGGCAGGCTTTACAATGGACAAAGGAACTGCTTGCGTTGAAAGCGCTGGTTGAAGAGCGTACGGGCGAGGTGTACAATTCCTGTTTGTTGAACCTGTACCACAATGGTGATGAAGGCATGGCCTGGCACAGCGATGATGAGAAAACGCTGGCTGAAAATTCGGCCATCGCTTCCTTTAGTTTTGGCGCAGAGCGGAAATTCTCGTTCAAACATAAACAAACAAAAGAAGTGGTATCGATGATGCTCGAGCACGGCAGCCTGCTGGTGATGAAAGGCACTACGCAAACCCACTGGCTGCATTGTTTACCGAAATCGAAACGCATTACCACGCCAAGGGTAAACCTCACTTTCAGAATAATGAAACCATAATGATCAGGCATCTCGACCTGGGAAAAGATGTTGCTGAAAGGCAGGCTGTGGTTCGCCGCCTGATCCGCAATAAAAGCATTTCATTAGGCGGAAATATGCCGGCAAAGATCTATGGCAGGCTTTCCTGCGGTTCCGGCAAAAAAATGAAGGTGGAAAACAGGGTGTTCTTCCAAAATGAAGCAGCAGCCATTGCTGCCGGTTACCGGCCCTGTGGGCATTGCATGCGGGCGGCATATATGAAATGGAAGTCTTCAGTCCCTGAGCGCATGCCGCGCCGAAGCCGTGGCAAAGGTAATTGAAGGAAGGAATAAAGCATTAAGCGGAACCGGCCATGAGCGACGTTGAAGGGTTGAAACGCAGATGGTAAATGTAAATGCCTTATTTTAGCAGGCATCATATGAAAAAGATCACGCCTAACCATAGTCTGTTTTTCATTTTCCTTTTTATTCAAACCGCGGTTGTTGCCCAAAAGGTGGTTCGCATTTCATGCGTAGGCAACAGTATTACGGCTGGTTCAAGACTGGCCAATCCCAAAACGGAAGCCTACCCGGCGCAACTGCAGCAGTTGCTGGGCAGTGGGTATGTGGTAAAGAATTTTGGCGTGAGTGGCCGAACGGTGATCAGGGATTGCGACAGATCGTATATGGCAACGCCTGCTTACCGGGAAGCATTGAAAAGCGAACCCGATATTGTTACGATAAAACTGGGCACCAACGACAGCCGTTTGCCTTACCGGTTACAGATCGATAGTTTTATGGCAGACTATAAAACATTGATCCGTTCGTTTCAACAACTGCCAACGCATCCCCGCATAATTTTGTTATTGCCGGTTACTTCATACCTCATTGATACTATGCGGCAAACTGAGCAGGCCATTGTAAAACTGATCCTGCCCCGCATAAGGCAGGTAGCATTTGAGGAGAAGCTGGAACTGATCGACCTGCACAGCATTACAGCCGGCATGGCGGCTATGTTTCCCGACAGCCTGCATCCATCCGCAGCAGGCGCCACCATTCTTGCTAAAAGAGTGTATGAGGCCATAAGTAATAAGGGCGATGCGCGCTACGATATCTTCAAAAAGATAAAAACGCCTTTTACCGTTTCTTCTTTTTATGGTTATGATTGCGCCGATTTTACATTCAATGGCCGGAAGGCCAAAATTGTAAAACCCCGCCGCACGGCCGAAGGCCGTCCCTTTATCTGGCGTGCCCGGTTCTGGGGCGTGGAACCGCAAACAGAGATTGCGCTGCTCGACCGGGGTTTTCACCTGGTGTATTGCGATGTGGCCGAATTATTTGGCAATGCAGAAGCGATCGGTGCCTGGAATAAATATTACTCATTCCTGCAACGTGCAGGTTTATCGAAGAAGGCCTGTATGGAAGGGTTTAGCCGTGGCGGGGTATATGTATATAATTGGGCGGCGCAAAATGCTGCAAAGGTGGCCTGTGTGTATGCTGATGCGCCTGTGCTGGATCTCAAAAGCTGGCCGGGTGGCAAAGGCAGCAGTAAGGGAAGCGTTAAAGAGTGGGAGACCTTTAAAAAAGATTACGGTTATACAAGCGATTCAGCCGCTGTAACGTTCAAAGGCAATCCGGTTGATAAAGCGGCGCAGATCGTAAAAGGCGGTTACCCCATGCTGCATGTGGTGGGCGATGCCGATGAGGTGGTGCCGGTAAGCGAGAACACCGCCATTTTTGAACAAAAGGTGCTGGCATTGGGCGGAAAGATACAGGTGATACATAAACCGGGCGTTAACCATCACCCGCATAGCCTGGCCAACCCAACACCTGTTGTTGATTTTATTTTAAAAGCTGTACGGCGTAATTAAACCTCCACCCCTTCTTTGTTGTATTTGTTGCGGTATTCAATAGGCGAGAGCCCGGTGATCTTTCTAAACACGGTGCGGAAAGCCTTGATATCGGAATAGCCAACATCGTACATCACTTCATTCACGTTCTTGCGGCTGTTCTCGAGTTGTTTTTTTGCCGCTTCTATTTTTACGCGCTGAATATATTCGATGGGCGTATTATTAGTTGCTTTTTTAAAACGCCTGATAAAATGACGTTTGCCGATGGCGTATTTGATAGCCAGTTCTTCTACGGAAATTCTTTCCATTACATTCTTCTCGATAAATTCCTGCGCCTGTTTTATAGGCTCATCCTCATGTTTTTTCTGCCCATTGAACATGATAAAGGGCGACTGCGTTTTGCGGTCTATTTCCAAAGCAAACACCTTGGCCGCCATGATGGCCATTTCGCGGCCGGCATGTTTTTCAACCAGGTGCAGCAGCATATTCCAGTAAGAGGTAGCGCCGCCGCTGGAGTATAATCCCTGTTGTTCGGTCACTATGCGGCCATCGACGAGGGTTACTTCGGGGAACATTTCCCTGAACTCATTGGCCTGGCGCCAGTGGCTGCTGCATTCTTTCCCGTTCAATAACCCGGTTGCCGCCAGCAGGAAAGCGCCAATGCATAAACTGGCAACTTCAGCGCCCTGGTGGTATTGATCAACGATCCAGGGAAGAAAACCTTCATTCTTTTTTATAGCTGCTTTCAGGTCGCCGCCAATGGCAGGCACCAGAATAAGATCGGTCTTTTTTACATCGCCGATCAATGCATCGGCATGAACCGTAAAAGTGCCGTTGTGCAACTGCACCTCCCGGGTAAGCCCTACCAATTGCACTTTGAATGCCGGTGGTTTGCCGGTTGATTCAAGAAAATCATTTACGCCGGTGAAGATGATCCGTGGGTCAACGATGCTTGCCATTACCGCATCATGCGGAATAAGGATGCTGATATGCTTCATGATAATATAGCAATTTGTCGTTATGTAAAAACAGCCGAAAGGTAAAAGGTCAAAGCCGAAAGCCTTATAAATCAGGTGCAAGATGTTTGCGTTCAGTATTTTGGTTTTCGCTTTGGGCTTTGGACTTTAGGCTTTAAGCTGTATTCCCGCTAAAGGTAAGAAACTATAAAGTCGCGAACAACCCGTAAGGAAGTCATTTTCACACTCTGTGTAACCTAATTACCGTCGGTACTTTTGTATCAGCAAACCATTAAACAACAATTAAATGGAAAAGTAGTGCTCTATGCGGAAAGTAATTGTATCCATGAATGTGACGCTGGATGGCTTTATGGCGGCCAAAGATTGCGGCCTCGACTGGCATTTCAGGAGCTGGAATGAAGAGATGGCACGCGCAACGGCGGAACAGCTCAGCAGGGCCGATACCATTTTGCTGGGCGGCGTAACCTACAGGGGCATGGCGCAATACTGGAGCTCGGACCCGGTAAATATGATCAGGCCGCGTGAGGACCTCGATTTTGCCACTATGCTGAACAGTTACCCTAAAGTAGTTTTCTCAAAAACAATGTCAACCGTTACCTGGCATAATGCCAGGCTGGCCAAAAGAAGTATTGGCGATGAGGTAAGTGAATTGAAACGCCGCGAGGGAAAAGATATGATCATCTATGGCAGCGGCAAAATTGTAACGGCACTGGCAAAGCTCGGCCTTGTTGATGAGTTCAGGATGTGGGTTCACCCGGTGGTGATCGGTTGCGGGAAACCGGTGTTCAAAGAGCTGGCCGGTTTGCTTGATCTGCAACTGGTGAAAACGGAGATCTTTAGTTCGGGGGTGGTTATTTTGTTTTATAGAGTCGTATAGGGTTTGAAATAGCTCTTGATGATAAATGTAATATTGAGATAATAAGTATGAGACTTGAAAAGCTATTGATTATCACTACTTGTTTTTCAAGTTATTTAAAAGAAGTAAGAGGTAGGAAGTTCGCGGGTTCCGTACTTCCTGCCTCTTACTTCACATGTTAAGACCACAAAAGTTTTACGCTAAACGAAGAACTGCTCAGAAACGATCTTTCCATCCTTCACCACGTACGCACACACTTCGGTCATATCCCAGCGTTGTTTGTCTTTCATCGTCATATCCATGCGCATGGTGCAGGCAAATGCGCTCGTGCCAATGAGCGGTTCGCTCACTTCCATTTTGTGAATGGTATCAACCATGCTTTGAAATTTTTCCCCTTTTTCCAAAATAGCAGGCAAACCCTTTGTTTCTTTTTCGAAAGCGGGTGTTTTATACGGCTCAATGCTCACGGCGTCGTTGGCAAACAGCTCTTTCTGGGCTGTTTCAAAGTCGCCTTTGCGGCAAAGTTCAACCAGGCGGTTGGCAATCTGTTCTATTGTCATGGCGTATTGTTTTGCATGAAGCTACAAACCTTACGCCAATCCGCTGCCAATTGACTTTAATTTTTCGGGGTCAAGCACATTGCTGATCTGGAAGATCCTGTTGGTTTCCGGATCAATACCAAATACCTGGCATATTTTAAGTTGATCGCCGTCATAGAAGAGCAAAGCGGGTTGATGATTTATTTCCCCGGCCCTCACTGTATAACCGGTATCATATTTATGGAAAACGAATATCAGGGTGTCTGCAACTTCGTGTATACCTGTACTTATTTTCTTGAATACCTTATATGTGCTTCCGCCATCGGCATAGAATGCGATATCTTCCGTTAACACAGTTTCCAGCGTTTTTGTATCACGGCTTCTGATGGCATGCATAAATTTTTCGAGAAGATCCGGTGCGGCGTTTTCCGTTTTGGAAGCGGCTGCGGGCGCATGCGCCTGATCGATCTTTTGTTTGGCGCGGCTAAGCAGTTTGCGCGAACCTTCTACCGTAATGGAAAGCGTTTCGGCAATTTCCTCATGCGAATAGGCAAACGCTTCTTTTAAAATAAACACGGCACGTTCTTTGGCATTCAGTTGTTCGAGCAGGATCAGCAACGAATACGAAACAATTTCATTCAGTTTGATATTGGTATCGGCCTCTTCGGTATCAACCGGTTCGGGCAGCCACATATCGCCCAGTTGCAATTTCTTTCTTTTGTTTTTGATGGTGATCGATTGATTGATGACGCTGCGGATAAGATAATTCCTGGGGTCTTCCACATTTTCTTTTCCGCCGGCTAAATATTTATACAATACATCCTGAATGGCGTCCTTTGCATCTTCGGCCGTTCCCAGTATATTATAGGCATAAGGGAACAGTATGTGCTGGTAATTTTCCAATTGATATACTTTTATGAGCTATTTGGTGATGGCTACCGCATCGATCTCTACCAGCATGTTATCCAATGCCAGCCGCGGAACAGGGATCAATGTGTTAACCGGAAATTGTTTGTCGGGCCACATCTTTTTAAACTCATCAATAATGATGTTCAGTTTCTCTGCATTGTGATCAACCACCAGGGTGGTTACTTTAACAACCGACTTCATTGACAATTGTTGCGTTTGCAGCGCAATTTTAATATTATTCAGTGAATGTTGCACCTGGGTACGGAAATCGGCGCTCAGTTTTCCTTCTTTATTTTCTTCCCCGCCTTGTCCGGCCACAAACACTAATTTACTACCGCCGGGCACTACCGCCACATGCGAAAAACCATAAGGCGACGGGTTGAACAGGGCATCGGGATTATGAAAGGTTTGTGCATTTGCTGTTGTCATCTTTGAAAGAATTAGTAATGCTGTTAAAATGGGTTTCATAATTATTATTTTCAGTTATCGGCTCAGCCAGTTATTCAATAATCTTTGCATGGCCGGTACTACGGCAAACACAGCAATCGGTACAACAATGGCTGTAGATACCAGCGTTTGCAAAGGGAGCGGTTTTATTTTTGAGAAATGATGGCCAAAGAGCATGGCTATTACTGTAACGGTGGGATAAATGGCTATCCAGATGAGGACAGCCATTTTCCATTTTTTGGGTGGTTTCGACATGGGAGTTAGTTAATGATTAATTAAACTGGCCAACTTTATAACCACCGGGCACTGGCCTGAACGAAATATTGAGGCGGTTCCAGCTATTGATATTGGCAATGGCGAGGGTAAGGTCGGCTATTGCTGCTTTGCTGAAATGTTGTGATAATTCCTCAAACAATGCATCGGTGAGGCCATGGTGATGTAAGTTAGTAACGGCTTCAGCATAAGCGAGGGCTGCCCTTTCTTCAGCACTGTAATAAGGGCATTCGCGCCAGGCGGCCAAAGAATACAGGCGTTGTTCGGTTTCACCAAGGGCAATGGCTTCTTTATGATGCATATCAAGGCAATAGGCACAGCCATTGATCTGTGAAACCCGGTATTTGATCAGTTCCTGCAGTTTGTGATCGATGCCTGATTTTTTCAGGTACATTTCTGTTTTGAACAATCCGTCTAATAATCCTTTCGATGCGTCGGTAAATGCAATTCTGGGTTCCATAATTATAGCTGTTTTATTGTTTTAAATCGTTTTCCGGTAGTAAAACAAAACAGCGCAGCAAAACGTGACAGGGTTGGGGGGGATTTTTCTAATTCTTTTGCTGATAATTGAATCTGAAACCGTTAGTCAGTCTGTTAATTCAGGTACAAAATGTTGCATTTGAAATAAAATCGCTAAATTTAGAATCAGCAGCCGATTCGCTGATATTCAAATTCGCCATATGGGACCAATTGCGCTCCTTGTATTGACCCTCGCTGCCATTCTTTTCTCGGCCGGCGGCATACTCGTATCAAAGTTTTTGGTAAGGGGATCGGTAAATGCGCAAAAAGGCCAGCCCTACGAATGTGGCATACCCGCTGAAGGCTCACCCTGGAATCAGTTTAATGTTGGTTATTATCTGTTCGCCCTTCTGTTCCTGATCTTTGATGTAGAACTGATCTTCGTTTATCCCTGGGCTGTTGTTGTAAAAAAAGTTGGAATAATGGCGCTTGTTGAGATCGCCATTTTCTTTTTTATATTATTTACCGGGTTTTTGTACGCTCATAAAAAAGGCGCATTAAAATGGATGTAAATACGGAAAACTATATCCGTCAATGGAAAACAACACAAACAAAGAGATAGAAACCGCATCCCAGGGAAATGGACATTTTCCCGGACAGGTTCACGACCTGCCCGGCGGTGGCATTATTATCAGTTCTTTTAATGATATCATTAACTGGGCGCGATCCAATTCGTTATGGCCGCTCACGTTCGCTACCAGCTGTTGTGGAATTGAAATGATGTCAACAGCTTCTTCCAAATACGATTTCTCCCGCTTTGGTTTTGAAGTGGCGAGGGCCACACCCCGCCAGGCCGATGTGATCATCATCGCCGGCACCATCGTAAACAAAATGGCGCCGGTGCTGAAACGCCTGTACGATCAGATGGCCGATCCCAAATATGTGATCGCAATGGGCGCGTGCGCCATCAGCGGCGGACCGTTCTTCTATAATACCTATTCCGTTGTAAAAGGCGCCGATCATATTATACCGGTGGATGTATATATTCCCGGTTGCCCGCCCCGGCCCGAAGCTTTGTTACATGCGTTGATCACCTTACAGCAAAAAATAAAAAGCGGATTGACGCGCGAACAGATCCGCGCTGAAAAAATGCAGTCATGACCAAAGAAGAGATAAAGGAACATATAACCCAACATTTGCCTGGCGCTGTTTTTGATGAAACCGGCGAATGGTTGAATGTACAGGTGGAAGCGGATG
>CBIHPC010000205.1:0-10888 GCA_966211305.1 uncultured Niastella sp. | reverse complement strand
TGAACAAAATAGAGATCGGGATCAATGCGCCCCTTACCATATTAGGTACGGTAGTGGCGGCGGTTGCCCGTATATTGGTACCGAACTGCTCAGCAGCCATTGTTACAAAGATGGCCCAGAAGCCGGTGCCGAAACCAAGCAATGCGCAGGCGGCATACAGGCTGTTAACCGGTTGCCCGGCCAGGTTAAAGAACCACACAATACCAATAGTGGTTAACCCATAAAAAATGAACAGGGCTTTTTTACGGCTTTTCAACACCTGGCTTAACAAACCTACCGAAATATCGCCAATGGAAATTGCAGCATAAGAGAACATGACAGCTTTTCCCGGATCAACCTTTCCCTGCACATCCATTTTTTCGCCAAACTCTTTTGAAAAGGTAACCAGAATTCCGATCACATACCAGGTAGGCAACCCGATCAAAATACTGCAAAGGTATTTTTTCAACCGTTTGGCATTGGTGATCAACATAAAAAAGTTTCCTTTCGATACATTGCTGTGCTGTATACTATTGAACATACCCGATTCAAGCACGCCCACCCGCAAAAACAGCAGCGCAAAGCCAAGGCCGCCGCCAATAAAATAACAGGTGCGCCAGTGAAAGTTCTCTTTAAAAAAGAAGGCCACTACGGCGCCGGTTAAACCAATACCGGCCACCATCGAAGTACCTATACCTCTTTTTTCTTTTGGCAAAAGCTCGCTTACGAGGGTAATGCCCGCGCCCAGTTCACCTGCCAGCCCAATACCTGTTAAGAACCGTACGGCTGCATATTGATTTACCGTTTGCACAAAACCGTTGGCTATATTACCGAGAGAATATAAAATGATAGATGCGTATAATACTTTTAACCGGCCTTTTTTATCGCCGAGAATACCCCACAGGATACCACCGATCAGCAAACCGGCCATCTGAATATTAATGATGAACAAACCATCGGAAGCTATCTGGTCTTTATTGAGCCCCAAGTCGGTCAATGAACTTACACGAATAATGCTAAAGAGTAACAGATCATAGATATCAACAAAATAGCCTAAGGCTGCTACCAACACCGCCAGGCTGAAAACAGAAGCTTGTTTCGATTGCATTCGTTAGTTTGTTGGGGGTTGAGAAACTTTCTTTTTACCAAAAAACAGTTTTACAAGTACCGGGGCGGTAGTTACGATAACGATACCCAGTACTATTACTTCAAGATGTTTCTTCAGGTCGAAATCGAATTGCGTAAAGATCCATTTTTGCAGAAAGTGCCCCGCTATGATCATACTGAACACCCAGGCAATACTTCCTATCATATTAAAGAAAGAGAATTTCTTTTTATCCATTTCAACAATACCTGCAACAATAGGCGCAAAGGTTCTTACGATGGGCAGAAAGCGGGCGAAGATGATAGCGCCGCCGCCATGCTTTTCATAGAACTCATGCGCGTCGTACAAATATTTTTTCTTGAACAGGAAGCGGTCGCGCCAGTGAAACATGGTGGGACCTATCTTTCTTCCCGTCCAGTAACCAACGGTATTACCTAAAATACCGGCAAGGGCAATAAGCGCAATCAGGATGAGCAGATCGAGCCATTCGGGGCGTATACCCGTCATACCGAATTTTCTGAACAGGTCATCTGCCAGGTTGGTGCTGTAAATACCGGCCACGAACAGCAGGCTGTCGCCCGGTAAAAAGAAACCTACGAACAATCCGGTTTCTGCAAAAACGATGAACAGCAACAGGAAGAAGCCGCCATACACAATATAGAACATGGGGTTCAGCAGGTCCTTCCAGGAAAATTGTTTTTCCATGGTGATGATCTCTGTTTCCCGCAACGATGCGATGGCCATTGTATGCGGTTTATGATCGGCACTGGTGATCGTCATTGAATCTCCGGCAGGAACCGATATAGTGGCAAACCCGGCTTTATCGGGGGTATACTCAGTAGTTTGGCCTGCAACCGTTATGCTTATTTTTGAAAGCGGCGTCTCGTACTGATTGGTACATTGAATTCTTATTTGCTGTTGTGCCATTGCTCCGGATACTGCCAACACATTCAACAATAAAAATATCAGTCGTTTTAACATAAAAAGTTTAATGAAAAAGGTTTTGAGTTCCCGGTTACCAGTTTCCGGTTACCGGTTTTCTTTAATTAAATATCTCGCTATTTATAATGAACCTCGCCAATTTACCCCGGTAACCGGCAACCGGTAACTAGCTTTCAGCCAGTACCGGTTCGCTTTGAACAGCACCATCTGGTTTTAATTCGCCTTCCCATTTGCTTACCACACTTGTTGCAAGGGCATTGCCCACTACATTGGTCATGGTACGGAACATATCGCAAAAATGATCGATGGGCAATATTAATGCAATGCCTTCCGGTGGTATTTTAAACATGGCGCAGGTAGCTGTTACAACTACCAGCGATGCGCGCGGTACCCCGGCAATTCCTTTACTGGTCAACATCAACACCAGTAACATCGTTAACTGGGTGCCCAGGTCGAGATGTATACCGGAAGCCTGGGCAATGGCCAAACTGGCAAAGGTCATGTACATCATACTGCCATCGAGATTGAAACTGTAACCCAATGGTAAAATGAATGAAACAATTTTATCCTTACAGCCAAAACGCTCCAGCTCTTCGGTAAGTTTGGGAAAAACCGCTTCACTGCTGGTGGTGCTGAAGGCAACCAGCATGGGCGATGCAATTCTTTTCAATAAAACGCCTACCCGTTTTCCAAGGATCAGGAAACCGACTGATAATAATACCGCCCACAACAAAGCAATGCCTACCAGAAAAAAGAACAGGTACTGGCCATAGAAATTAAATACTTCCAGCCCACGGGCTGCTATCACTGCGGCTATTGCGCCAAAAACGCCAAGTGGTGCAAAGTTCATTACGTAACCCACCATTTTTAAAATAACATGGGCTACTGCATCCAGCGCATGCAACACCGGTTTTGTATAGGATCCTATGGCCGACATAGCCACACCAAAAAAAATACTGAAGATGACGATCTGCAGTATTTCATTGGTAGCCATAGCTTCAATAACGCTTTTGGGGAACACGTGCTCCACAAATTTGGTCAGCGAGAACTCCTGTGTTTTACCAATGAGATCTTTGGCACCGGCCGTATCTGCCATTCCCTGAATGGCGTTGCCCGGTTTTGAAAGATTCACGACCAGCATACCGATGAGCAAACTCACCAGCGATGCTGAAATAAACCAAAGCAGGGCTTTACCTCCTACCCGGCCCACTGTTTTCAGATCACCGAGTTTGGCGATCCCAACTACCAGTGTACAAAATACAAGCGGCGCTATGATCATTTGAACCAGCCTCAGAAAAATAGTAGTCAATAACTTAATATTATCACTAAACTTCTGAATGGCTGTAACGGTGGCCGTTCCGTGTTTTGGCGACGTTTTGATCTTGTTAAGCGTCAGATCTTTATTGGTTTCATATGCCTCGTTGGTATTGGCTACTACCACCCAGGTGCCGGGCGCCGGGGTTGCTGCTCGAAATGCGGCGGAATCCCCAACAACCTCAATGGGTTGCACTACTTCCCTACCGCCCAAAACCAATGTGATCGTATCTTTCCCCGTATAGTCCTTAACAGGCGAATAGGTTATTTTATGACCTGTTCCTACCTGGTGCATCAGATAACCCACAATTATACCCGCTACCATTGCAATCAGAATATACAGCGTGAGCCTGTTTTTCTTCATGTAGTTCTATTAAAAGTAATAGGGTGCAATATAATATTAAATGTATAAACCAATTTGTTAGATCATTTTATCTTTTGCCCCGGTTTGTGGGTACTATTTAGGATATCTTTTCACCGCTAATTTTAATAAATCCTTATCTTTCCGACCTTATACATGATTTAAAGAAATACTATTCATTCAAAAAAACTTCTAACTAGCTCTTATGAGTTTATTTGTTAAAAAGCCGTTGGATTCATTATTAAATGAAGCAAAGGACAGCAGTGGACACACCCTCAAAAAAACCCTGGGCGCCTGGTCACTCATTGCGCTGGGTATCGGGGCCATCATCGGCGCCGGTCTTTTCTCCATCACCGGCGGCGCCGCCGCCAATCAGGCCGGCCCTGCCATTACCCTCTCTTTCATCGTTGCTGCCCTGGGTTGTGCTTTTGCCGGTTTATGTTATGCAGAATTCTCATCTATGATCCCCGTTGCGGGAAGCGCTTATACATATTCATATGCTACCATGGGTGAGTTTGTGGCCTGGATCATTGGCTGGGACCTGGTGTTGGAATACGCCGTGGGCGCCGCCACGGTGAGTATCAGCTGGAGCCGGTACCTGGTAAAGTTCCTTGCCGATTTTAATATTCATTTACCTGTTGGCATGACAGCAGGCCCCTGGGATGGCGGCATTGTTAACGTTCCTGCCGTTTTCGTGGTGATCTTAATGAGCCTGTTGCTGGTAAAAGGCTCCAAGGAAAGCGCAATCGTAAATTCGATTATCGTTGCCCTGAAAGTGACCGTGGTGCTGATCTTTATTTTCATGGGTTGGAAATATATCAACAACGACAATTACACCCCATACATCCCCGATAACACCGGCAATTTCGGTGAGTACGGTTTCAGTGGTATCATTCGCGCTGCAGCCATCGTGTTCTTTGCCTACATCGGGTTCGATGCGGTGAGCACCGCCGCCCAGGAAGCGAAGAACCCCAAAAGGGATATGCCCTGGGGTATTCTCGGTTCGCTGGCTATTTGTACCATTCTATACATCCTGTTCGCACACGTTATGACGGGCGTAACCAACTATACCGCATTCAAGGGACAGGATGGAATAGCCCCTGTAGCCGTAGCCATCGATCATATGGGTACAGCTGATGCCGCCGGCGTAATTCGCCCCGATTATCCCTGGTTGAACAAGGCGATCGTACTGGCAATTTTGGCTGGTTATATGTCGGTGATCCTGGTAATGCTGATGGGCCAAAGCCGGGTATTCTTCAGTATGAGTAAAGATGGATTGCTGCCAAAAGTGTTCTCTGAAGTACATCCTAAATTCCGTACACCGGCCAAGAACAATTTGCTGTTCCTGATCTTTGTGAGCCTGTTCGCCGCCTTTGTACCCGCCCGCGTGGTAGGGGAAATGACCAGTATCGGAACCCTGTTCGCGTTCATCCTGGTTTGTATAGGCGTGATCATCATGCGTAAAACAATGCCCAATGCGCCCCGCGCTTTCGTAACGCCGCTGGTGCCATTAGTGCCCATATTAGGTGTGTTCACCTGTTTGTTCATGATGGTGTTCTTACCGCTCGATACCTGGATAAGGTTGATCGTTTGGATGATCCTCGGCCTTGATATTTACCTGGCTTACGGTATACGCCACAGCCTGTTATCGGCCGGCAGCCCGCAAACACTGCAACAAGGGAACAAAGTGGGCGGGTTGAGCGGATTGATACTTTCAGTGGCACTGGCTATCGTGGCTATTGTTCACCATAGGCTTACGCCCGATGATGCCGGCATCTTCTACTTTTCATTGATATTTGCCGGGCTTCATATCATTTTGTTCGGGGCCAAAATGGCTAAAAAGAAATAATTATAAATACTTTATAAATGAACCCCGCTCAATAGGCGGGGTTTTGTTTTTCGGTGTAAGTTGGCTACGTGCGCCGGTTATTTTATTTTTGCAGCCCGGAAAACCGCTGCAAGCTGCAAGCCCCAAGCTTCACGCCGATGCGGCAACCAGAAATACAAAAACAAAGAACATAAACCATAAATTAATATATGGGTCGAATATTTGAAGTACGTAAATCAACCATGTTTGCCCGGTGGGACCGGATGGCGAAACAGTTTAGCCGGATTGGAAAAGAAATTGCCATTGCTGTAAAAGCAGGTGGCCCCGACCCCAATACCAACCCGGCCCTGCGGCGTTGTATGCAGAACGCCAAAAGCGTAAACATGCCCAAAGATCGTGTAGAAGCGGCCATCAAACGCGCGCAGGGTAAGGAGATGGAGAACTATGAAGAGATCCTGTACGAAGGTTACGGCCCCAACGGTGTTGCTATTCTGGTAGAAACCGCTACCGATAACCACGTACGTACCGTAGCGAACGTAAAAGCGATTTTCAATAAAGGCAATGGCACCCTCGGCAACAGCGGCAGCGTAAGCTTCCAGTTCAAAAAAATGGGTGTGTTCAAACTGAAACCCGAAGGTTTAAACCAGGAAGAGCTGGAACTGGAACTGATTGATGCCGGTTTGGAGGAAATGGGAGAAGGCACCGGTGAGAATGGCGAAAATGTGCTGGTGTTACGCGTAGCGTTCAATGATTTCGGCAGCATGCAAAAAGCGCTGGAAGAAAAGAACATTACCCCCATCAGTGCAGAGGTGGAATGGATTCCCGGCACTACGGTGCAATTGGGCGAAGAAGCGGCCCAGGAAGTACTGAAACTGGTTGATAAACTGGAGCAGGACGAGGATGTGCAGAAGGTGTTCCATAACCTGCAATAACAATGAATCAATTGGCAATCGACAATTGGCAATTGGCAGCAATACATAATCAAAATCCCGCTTTTAGCGGGATTTCTTGTTTACCGATTGGCAGCATCCGTTTTTTTACTTGAGCACCAGTTGATTAAGCGGAAATAGTCCCGGCCGTTTCATCCCATTTTCATATGAAATGGTACTTTGTCATATGATAACACTCTATTTTCATATGAAAATGATACTCTATCATATGATTTTACTATGTTTTCATATGAAAATGGAGCTCTACCATATTATTTCACCCCATTTCCGTATGAAAATCAGACGGAAATAATTACTCCTGCCCCTTTCTATTTCTTATCGACCTTCACTAATTGCCTAACCGGGCCGTAATTTTGTTGTAATGGGCAGTAGGAGTTCGAAATACATTGTTTTGTTCGATGGGGTATGTAACCTGTGCAATGGTACCGTTCAATTCATTTTGAAAAGAGACAGGAAGAAGCAATTCCTGTTTGGGTCGCTGCAGGGAAAAACCGGACAGGAATACCTGCGCAAATACCGGTTGCCTACCGATACGTTCCATTCATTTATGCTTATAGAGGCGAATGTATTATACACCCGTTCAACGGCTGTGTTGCGGGTACTGAAACACCTCGGCCGCGGCTGGCAATTATTGTATGTGTTTATTTATGTGCCCCGGTTTTTGCGCGATGGACTGTATAAACTAATATCCGCGAACCGGTACCGGTTGTTTGGGAAGAAAGAAATTTGCCGGGTACCGACAGTTGAAGAGCGGGAAAGTTTTCTGGAATAGCATTTCCCTGTATTCACTTCGACATTGAAAATTGGACATTCGATATTCATCTGTTTTCTGTCTTTCCTTTTTCATTTGTCATTTGTCATTTCTCATTTTCATCCCGCTCCATGCCTTCCTTTATTTCTCTTTGAATAATTTTCCTGAACTTCTTCTCATTCGCCGCCCAGGAGCGCATGGTAGCTATTGTAACTATAATAAAACTTAAAGAAATGGTCAACCAGAGCTTGTTAAACCATCCGAACATGGATGCCAGGAAGGAGAGCACCAGAATAGCAGGAAAAGTACCCACTATAATATACAGCAGGTAATATTTCGTTTTGCCGCCCTGGCGCTGTTCTTCCCAACTTTTTATAAATCGTTTTTCAGCAGCTGTAAGCACTATAATTGTTTTTATAAATCAATCTCCCCCTTCATAAAGAATACGCATTGTCCGGCTATAGTTACCCGGTCTGTTCCAAGCTCACACCACAACTCGCCGCCGCGTTTCGATAACTGGCGGGCATGCATCACCTTTTTACCCAGCTTTTCCGCCCAATAAGGGATGAGCTGTGAATGGGCAGAGCCTGTTACCGGATCTTCGTTTACGCCTACGGATGGCGCAAAGAAACGCGAAACAAAATCAGCTTTACTACCTTTTGCCGTAAGGATCACTTTATGCCCGATCTTTTTCAAAATGGTAAAGTCGGGTTGACAAAGTTGCACTATACTTTCATCAGCTACTTCTACCAGGTAGTCGCGGTGTTTGTGCACGCTGGTTATAGTAATATTTCCGAGGCCATTGACCAGTTCGGCAGGCCGGTCGGTTACGGGTTCCGGTTTCCAGGCGGGAAAATCCATACTGATCTTGTCGAAGTTCTTGGTTACGGTCAGTATGCCGCTTTTTGACTGAAAGCGAATGGCGGGATAGCCATAGCCCATTACATGGAACAGTACAAAGGCGGAAGCCAGGGTGGCATGCCCGCACAGGTTGACCTCCGATTCAGGTGTAAACCAACGGATCTCATAATCGGCATCCGGCCTCACAGCGGGTACAAAGAAAACGGTTTCACTGAGGTTATTCTCCATTGCCAGCCGTTGCATAAGGCTGTCACTGATCCATTGATCGAGTGGTATTACGGCCGCCGGGTTTCCTCCAAACAAGTGATTTGTGAAGGCATCGATTTGGTAAAGGGTCAGTTTCATAACAAAGGGACGTTGGATAATGGGCAATAGGCAATAGACAAAAATACAATTAGTATTTATCGGGATTATTAATCATATGACCTAATAGCCTGCCTGTTTCCTGATTTTTATCTGATAAAGTTTTATATTTTTCTTCATTAATATATTTAACGCAATTGAAAAATCAAGCCACACTCCTGTTTCGCTATTATAACAAACTAACCAGGGCCTTTTCATCCTTGCCAACTGTCAATTGGCTACTCCGACATCATTTCGTGAATTACATCTACAATTTGTTCCAAATTAGGTTTGCTGAAGTAGTCGCCATCGCTGCCGTAGCTGGGACGGTGCGCCTGGCCGGTAATGGTGCGGGGCGAAACATCGAGCCAGCGATAACCGCCCTGCTCTTCCAGCACTTTGTTATACATATAACCAGCCGCGCCACCGGGCACATCTTCATCGATAAACACAATGCGGTTGGTTTTCTTCAATGAACCGAGAATAACATGGTTCACATCGAACGGTAACAGCGTTTGCACGTCAACGATCTCGCAGCTGATATCCGATTTTTCAAGAATAGCCGCCGCTTCGCCGATGATCCGCAACACACTTCCATATGAAACGATGGTGATATCGGTTCCTTCACGCAATATTTCAGGAACACCCAGCGCTACTTTATAATCGACAATATTGGAAGGTAATTTTTCCTTAAGGCGGTAACCGTTCAGACATTCCACTACAATACCGGGGTCGTTACCATGCAATAGCGTATTGTACATACCTGCAGCCTGCACCATATTACGTGGCACGCAAATGTGCATACCGCGCAGCGAATGCAGCATCATACCCATGGGCGAACCGCTGTGCCAGATGCCTTCGAGCCGGTGCCCGCGCGTGCGTACAATGATAGGACAACTTTGCCGTCCCTTCGTGCGCCAGTACAATGTGGAGGCATTATCGCTCAACTGTTGCAGGCCGTATAACATATAATCGATGTACTGGATCTCTGCAATGGGACGTAACCCGCGATAGGCCATACCGATCGCCTGCCCAATGATGGTGAGCTCGCGAATGGAGGTATCGAAGATCCGGTTCTCGCCATATTTATTCTGTAACCCGGCAAAACCCTGGTTCACATCGCCGATCTTTCCAACATCTTCGCCAAAGGCCAGCACTTTCGGATTGGCTGAAAAAAGCTCATCGAAGTAATGATTCAATATTTCATAGCCATTGATAACCGGTGCGTCGCCTGCATACTGCAAAGGCGTGGTGCTTACCTTCATCGGGCTCTTCGGGCTTTCATCGTACAGGTAGCTGCCGTAAGTTTTATAACCTTCCTGGCGCAGTTGCTGATACATTTCTTTTACTTCCCCTATCAGGTGCGAATGCCGCGCAACCTGAATAGTTTTATGTAAAGCCTGTATAACGTCTTTACGCAAAGGTTCGCGGTTCATGGCCAGGGCATTCTTTGCGGCGGTGATCTCACCCGTAGTATCTACCCCCTGCGCAATAACTGCATCGAGCACTTCAATTCCTTTTGATACCAGTTGTTTTAACGGAACGATGAATTTCTCCCAGGCCCTTTGTTTGCTTTCGCGCACCAGTTCCTTGGCCTTTGTTTCAATATCTTCCAGCTCTTCTTCACTGGCCAGGGTATTTTCGAGGATCCATTCCCGCATTTTTTTATTGCCATCCCACTCGCGTTCCCAGGCAAGGCGTTCGGGTGTTTTATATCTTTCATGGCTGCCCGAAGTGGAGTGCCCCTGCGGCTGCGTTACTTCTTCAACATGGAAAAGGGCGGGGATATGCGTTTCGCGCATGCGCGTGATAGCCGATTCAAACACTTCGCACATACCGGCGTAATCCCATGCCTTCACTTTATAGATATCGAAACCATTGGTATTGTCTTTTTTCTGCATGCCCCGCATGGCTTCAGAAATGGAGCCCTTGATGGTTTGCACGCGGCGGGGAACGGAAATTCCATAGCCATCGTCCCATACAAAAACAGCCAGGGGTATCTGCATAACGCCGGCAGCATTCAGCGCCTCCCAGAAATGACCTTCAGATGTAGAAGCGTCACCGATAGTACAGAAACAGATCTCATTACCGTTATTGCTGAGGTGAGTTAAATGATGCAGTACATCGGAATTGCGGAACAGTTTTGATGCCAGGGCCATTCCCAGGGCGCGCGGCATTTGTCCGGCCGTAGGCGCCAGTCCGGCAGCAATGTTCTTGCGGTTCACCAGATCGAGCCATTCCCCCTGTGCATCAACGATAGGCGTGGCAAAGTGAGAGTTCATCTGCCGGCCACCGCTATGAGGATCATTGGCCGTATCGGGATCGGCGTACAGTTGAGAAAAGAACTCTTCAACAGAGGCCGTGCCTGTGGCAAAAGCAATTGTTTGATCGCGATAGTAACCCGACAAAAAATCACCGGGCTGGAAAAACTTGGAAGCAGCGATCTGTGCAACCT
>CBIHPC010000204.1:0-10909 GCA_966211305.1 uncultured Niastella sp. | reverse complement strand
CGGTCGTCGCCAATGGCATTGGCCGCATTCAGGGCTTCTTCTATGTCGTTTTCTTCAAGAATGTTCTTCATCCGCTGGGCATGATGCGCCCAAACGCCTGCCAGGAAATCGGCCTGCAGCTCAAGCATTACACTGTATTTATTGTATTCTTCCTCACTCACACGCCGGCGCAACTGGTGCATTTTATCGCTGGTGCCATTCAGCTTTTGAATATGATGGCCAACTTCATGCGCTATCACATAGGCCATGGCAAAATCGCCAGGGGCGTTTAATTTATTTTGCATGTCTTCAAAGAACGACAGATCGATATACACCTGCTGATCGCCGGGGCAATAGAAAGGGCCGGTAGCCGAGCCCGCCATGCCACAGGCGCTTTGTACCGTTTGCCTGAAAAGGACCAGCGTGGGTTCTGTATATGATTTGCCTGATTGCGAATACAACTGATTCCAAACATCTTCGGTATCAGCCAGTACTACTTTTACAAAACTGGCCCTTTCGTCATCGAGCTTTTTTTCTTCGGCAGACATTTCCTGCTGCGGACCGCCTTGCGGTAATGCGTCATTTACCGCAGAAGTGTCGCCAAGTACGAAAAACCTTACCAATAGAACTATTACGCCAATAATGCCACCGCCAACTGCCAGTCCACCCCCTGAAATACCTCTACGGTCATCAACATTAGAGCTTTCGCGTCGCCCGGTCCATTTCATAATAAATTATTTATAGTACAAAAATAGTCTCCTTCCCCATAATTAAAAACTTTGTGCCCCGTTAGCCGAAGTCCAACAGCGGCGCATTGGCTCGCCAAACATGATAAATGACGGGCGGTACCGCCTGACCACCGTTTCCCCTCATCGCCCAAAAACATGATCTTATCTACCTGCGCTCATGATCATCTTCATGTTTTGGCTTGACATACATCAATACCGCTTCGCCTTATCGCATATAGCTTTGTGATATCAAACTAACCCAAACCATCTCCAAATACTTAAAAAGGTTTACTATGAAACGTTTTCTATCCAGGCTGCATGTAATAAGGATCATCGCACTCACCTTTATTATTTATAGTGTGAGCCTGTTCAATACCGTTTACTCACAAACAACCTATCAAACAGCCGGGCCTGTTAAAATCAAGATCCAGGGAACCTCCAATATCCATGACTGGGAAATGAAAACTGAAAAAGGCAACAGCACCGCAGTATTTGTTACTGATGCAAATGGCGCTATCAACGGACTTACCTCACTAACTTTTACCATGCCGGTAGAAGGCCTGAAGAGCGAACACTCAGGTATGGATAAAAATGCTTACAAGGCAATGAAAAGCAGTAAATACGCATCGCTTTCTTTTACAGTATCATCCGCCTCCATAAAACCTGCCGGAAATAACTTCCAGGTCTTTTCAAAGGGAAAATTAACCATCAGCGGCGTTACCCGCGATGTTGATGTAACAGGTACCGGCACTGTAAATCCTGATAAAAGCATTGCGCTTAACGGTTCCTACAAGCTTAAAATGACATCCTATAACGTTACTCCACCCAGCATTATGCTGGGCGCCATAAAAACCGGTGACGACATCACCGTAAACTTCAACCTCCTGTACAAAGCCAGATAAACTAACTATTTAAACAATTTAAAATTTACTGTCATGAGATACACATCCTTGCTTTTAAAAGCTTTTACCATCGCCGCCTGCTGTATGCCTGTGGCCCTGAAAGCGCAGTTCAGCGACAGCATAGGCTACATGCGCTACAACGACCAAAGAGGCATCAATGTATTTGAAACTTCAAAAGAAACACCCATTGAATTTACCGGCATCAAGATCCGCCTTGGCGGGGGTTTCACCCAAACGTTCCAGGGACTGAAACACGAGAACAGCTACGGTAAAAACACCAACCAGAAATTGTATGGAATAACACCCGGTTTCAATACCGCATCGGCTAATTTAACTATGGACGTTGCTTTGGCCGATGGTATCAGGTTAAACCTTACCTCATATCTTGCTTCAAGGCACCACAGTGAAACCTGGGTAAAAGGCGGCTACATCCAGTTCGACAAACTGCCTTTAAAAGGAAAGATCTTCGATGACATCATGAAAGTAACCACCATCAAAGTGGGTCATATGGAGATCAACTATGGCGATCAGCACTTCCGCAGATCAGATGGCGGTCACACCTTCTACAACCCATTTGCAGAAAACTATATCATGGATGCGTTTGCTACCGAAATAGGCGGTGAAATATATGTTCAGAAATATGGCTTCACCGGTATGGTGGGTATTACCAATGGATTGATAAAAGGTAATGTTGACTCCATAGCCGTTACACCGCAGGATGATAATATTCGCAAAAGCCCGTCGATATATTTGAAAGGCGCTTACGACAACCAGATCACCGATAAAGTACGGGTGCGTTTAGCCGCTTCTTATTACCATAACGGCAGCGCAGGTAAAAACGGCAATACACTGTTTTCGGGCGACCGTACCGGCTCCAATTATTTCATGGTGCTTGAACCAAGCTCAGGGTCATACGCGGCTAACTTTTCATCGGGCCGTTTGAACCCGGGATTCAGCAAAAAGATCGACGCCGCCCAATTCAATGCCTTTGTAAAAGTTGGCGGAGCTGAACTGTTCGGCACATATGAACAGGCCCGTGGCCGTACCAATGCAGAAACCTGGTCAAGAAAAATGAACCAGTTTGCCATTGACGGTGTATACCGCTTTGGTAGCAAAGAGAACCTGTACGTAGCAGCCCGTTACAATACAGTAAAAGGAAGATTGCAGAATATAGATGACAATGTTACAATAGAAAGAATTGTGGGAAGCGCAGGCTGGTTCATTACCCGGAATGTGTTATTGAAAGGTGAGTATGTTCAGCAGAAATATCTCGATTTCCCGGTCGGCGATATTCGGAACGAAGGAAAATTCAACGGGTATGTGATTTCAGCTACCGTTGGATTCTAGCATTCCCCTCAAAAAGCCTCCCATTGTACCGGGAGGCTTCTTTTTTCCTTTACGAACCTTATAAAACATTTGGGCCATGTTGTTCATAATATTCTTCCATCTTCTTTTTGGTATTCCCCTGCCGGAAAATAATGCGGCCAACCCGTTGGTAAAACGCTGGGTAGTGGCCGGCAACAGCTCACTCAATATTGAAGGCCGTTCAAACCTGAGCCCTTTTTGCTGTGAGGTTACCAAATACCTTGAGTCAGATACCCTGCAGTATATTAAGAATGAAGCTACCCGTCAGTTTGTTTTCAATAACAGCCGGCTTACCGTAAATATTAATGACTTTGATTGTCACCAACGGCTCATTACAAATGATTTCAGGAAAACATTAAAGGCCGATCAGAACCGCTTTCTTAAAATACAGTTCATTTGTCTCGATGCTTTTGACCCGCAGCATCCGCAAACCGTTCGGGGCAGGGTAGAGATCCTGCTGGCCGGGCGAATTAAATGCACTACTATAGCTTTTAAAACCAGTGTGAGCAATACCGGTCTTATTCAAATGAATGGAACAAAAACACTGTTATTCTCGGAATTCAATTTAACACCGCCAAAGAAACTTGCGGGTTTTATAAGAATAAAAGAAGAGATCAAGGTAAATTTTCAATTGTACTTCAAACCGCTGGCATAAGAGCCGGCCTTAGTTCTTCAGGTGTTTCAATAATACCCTGAACAGTTCATCGGGATTGAATGGTTTCACTACTATATCGGTAAGCCCCGCGCTTTGCACATCCTTTTCCACCTCGGCCGGCAAACTGGCCGTTAATGCGATCACCGGCAGCGTTACTCCGCGGGCACGCAGCCTGCGGGTTGCTTCAAAGCCATCCATAACAGGCATATTCAAATCCATCAGCACCAGTTGGTATTTTCCGGGTTGAATTTTCTCCAGCGCTTCTTCGCCATTATTTGCCACATCCACCACGGCGCCACTGCGCTCGAGCAACGACCGGGCTACCAGAACATTAAAAGGATTGTCTTCTACAACCAATACGGAAACATCCTGCAATCGTTTATCTGGTTCCTGCTGCGGATCGGGCTGCACTTCCTGCATTACCGGTTCATCGCTTACCGCAAATACCTGGCTGAAATAAAAGACCGATCCTTTTCCCGGTTCACTTCTTAAGTTAAGCGCCACGCCCTGTAATTCAAGTATGCGTTTTGTAATAGCGAGGCCCAACCCGGTTCCGCCATAACTGCGCGAAGTAGAGGAATCGGCCTGTGTAAAACGATCGAAGATCAATTGCTGTTTATCGGGTTCAATTCCAATACCGGTATCGGAAACCCGAAAGGTAAGGGTTATATGCTCTTCAGTTATTTTTTCCGCCTGTACCGACAGCTTTACCGAACCTGCTTCAGTAAACTTTATGGCATTATGTACCAGGTTATAGATCACCTGGCTGGTGCGGGTAGGATCGCCGATTATTTTACGGTTAATACGGTGATCGGTTTCCGTAGTTAATGTAATATTTTTTTCCACCGCCTTGCTGCTTAATCCGCCGGTAATGTGTTGTGCTATGGAGGCGATGTCCATCGGGATCATTTCAAAATTGATCTTCCCGGCCTCTATCTTATTATAATCGAGAATATCGTTTACGATCGACAACAGGTTATTAGCCGAGAACAATAATACATTCAGGTTTTTCTCCTGGTCTTTTCGCGGGGTACTTCTCAATAACAGATGGGCCATGCCGATCACCACGTTCAACGGGGTGCGTATTTCATGCGACATGGTTGACAGGAATTCCGTTTTGGTGCGTAAACCCTGTTCGGCTTCGTCGGCCGCTTTTTTAAGCGTATAGGCAAACCGGTGCGATAATACCAGTGACTGCAGAAAGAAGAAGATCACATAACCGGCAAAAACGACCCATTTATCGGTACTTACGATCTGGAAATAATTGAGGTTGATAATCAAAAACACCAGCAGCATAACGCCGCAGCTCATCAATGCAACTACTGCTCCCACGCGTTTAAATTGTACAGCCCTGATACAGGAATAAAAAGCAAAGCCTATGTATAAGAACATTACGACCAGGAAGGGTATAATGCCTTTTGTAAAGATCCATGGCGGCGATACAGCAATTACAAGCGCATAGAACAGGCAAATGTACACTACTGCGTTTACGACATACCTGTTGGCATCTTTGGGGTATACGCTGTGAAAATAGCGGGAGAAGAGGGCTACCCCAAGCGTAAGGCTTAAATATTCTATCCGTATCGTTACGAACCAGCTAAGGCCGGGAAACACAGAATGCAACACATACAGGCTGGTGCCTATCATCCGGTAGCTGTACACGATACAGAACAATGAAAAATAAAGGATGGCTTTGTCGCGGCTGCCAAATGCGTAAAAGCCAAAAAAGAAGAGTCCGCCCATAAACAGGCAACCGGCCAGCAGCAGGTCATAGGCACGGTCGCGTCGCAGGTTCAAATGCAGTTCATCGCTTTTGCCAACAAAAAGCTGTTTATAAGTACCCCCCTTTGAGTGCCAGAAATTGGCTACCTGCAAAAGCAGGCGCACCGTATCGGCAGCGGCAGGCAGATCAACGGTTTGGGTGCTCCAGAATGGAACGGCGGATTGTTTCGTTGTATCGGGCCGGCCATTGGATAGCAGTAATGAATCATTTACAAACAACCGGTACGAACAATATACATCGGTCATAAACATGGCCAGGGCGGGCCGGTCCTTTGGCAAAAGAATAGTGAGCGCATAGGTAGCATATCCTTCTACCGGCAACGTTTCGCCATGCAGTTTGATCTTGTTCCACAAAGAGGGATAGGCAACATAATCGGGTGGGCTTACAATTGGGTCGCCGGGCCATAATAACTGCCGCCAGTAAAACTGCCATTCTCCGTTGAGGGAAGCCGGCCGGTCGTGAAGGTTTACAGAACGCAGGTCGAGAATCCCTTTTTTAGCAGCAATTCCGGTCAATGGCTCATCATTTGCCAGACAAGCTGGCAAATGGCCCAAAATAGCCAGGGCAATCAGAATGATCCATCCGAAATGCTTCATAACAACCGGTAAGGGCGTTTTCTACAGGGTTTAGTTACTCAAACGAATCATATTCGAAAAAATGATCAATGGAGCGACAAATTAATCACATTCACAGGGTTTCGGAAAATAATGGCTGCTTTGTTTGATTAAAATTAAACATCATCCAACAAATTAGGTAAAATCACTTAAATCAATAGCCGTATTCAGGTACAGGCATATTAGAAGAAGATTAAAATAGAATTTATTACTTTATCACGATAGCTTTTTCTATCAAAGAGCCGCCGGTTGCGGAAGATGGCTGTAATAATCTGCATAAAAAAAGCCACTCCGCTATTGCGGAATGGCCCAATATTGTTTTCTGACACTTTACTTTATTTTTTCGTCTCAAGCAGTTTAAAGAACTGATCGAGCTGTGGTAAAATAACGATCCTTGTTCTGCGGTTGGCAGCACGGCCGGCAGGGGTATCGTTTGGTGCAACCGGTAAATACTCACCGCGACCGGCAGCTGCAATATGTGCAGGGTTCAACCCGTATTGATTTTGCAACACGCGAACTACGGCCGTAGCGCGGTGTACGCTCAGATCCCAGTTGTCGAGCAGTACGCCTTTGGCGAATTTAACATTATCGGTGTGGCCTTCTACCATGAATTCGATGTCGGGTTGCGCCTTTAATACTTTGGCTACTTTACCCAACACTTCATTCGCTTTTGACGTGATCACATAGCTGCCGCTGTTGAACAGCAGTTTGTCAGAGATATCGATATATACTACCCCTTTATCAACCTTGATATTGATATCTTCATCGGCCAGGTTGCCAATTGCACCCTTCAGGTTCATCACCAGCGCCATGTTCAATGAATCTTTACGCGCCATGGATGCCTGCAGATCCTGTATATACGCATCTTTAGCACCTATATTTTCAAGTGATTTCTTAATGCTTTCAGCTTGTGATGAAGAAATAACCGACAGGTCCTGCAATTGCTTTAAGGCCTGTGAATTGTTTTGCTTTAAGAACTCGTTTTGTTTCTTCAGGTTGTCGATCTCGCTCTCAAGCATTGCTTTATTACGGGCATATTCTGCTTTTGCGTCTTCGCAGCCTTTCAGATCGCCCTGTAATTTTACATAGTTAGTATTCAGCGCTTCATATTTTGCTATTTCGCCTTTATATTTTTTTGAGCTAACACATGAAAAAAGTAACAGAGAAGAGAGTCCTGTAAATAACACCTGCTTACATTTCATATAATATGTTGTTTTAATTGTTTTGCCAATACTGCACGGCCACTCGTTGTTAATGGCCCCTTACGCAAGTATTGTGCCTGGCAGCCGCAAAGGTATAGATTGAACGCATTATCACTCATTCAAATTTGTTTAAATCAGGAATTTAAGATCGTTTTAATAAATTTTTTTTGCTAATAGCAGCTATGTGACAGAAAGTGTCCTCTTTTTTATTAACAGATGCAACCTTCAGATGGCAGGGAATAGTCAGGGTTAATTTTCCTTAACTGCTTTCATTTGCGTGCCCCTGCAAAACCAACTAACGGCTAATAATAATCGTTACATGCTTTTGCCTGGTTACATAAAAATCACTTCCTATAAACTTCACTTTACCATTTGAAAAGGTCAAAAACCGGGGACGGGCATATGTCAAACCCGGGACGAATGACATAATCCATGTGTCAAACATGTGTTTTCCATTGGTAAAGTATACCTTTTGACACATGGATGGTACAAGGATGACACAAGGTTTATACATGGTACAGGTATCGCATATCAGGATTCTGTAAATGACGAAATTACCATCCCGGCTGCAGGTTCTCCGTAATTGCGAAAGAATTTTACCGAAACCGGCTTCGACCGGCTTGCGGTGCAGGTGCCAGATAGCAGCGTGTTTAATTTGTAATTAATACATTGTCATCGCAAAGCTGCCGGTAAACAGATAAGCATACAACAAATGATCATATGTGACCGTACCGCGAATAAAAAATACCACTAAGTGGTATTGACTGGTACGGGGAATTATTGTCACTTTGTTAGCACCTGCATGGTTTCAGCCATTGCCTTTTCCAGAAGTAGTTTTCTCAGAAATTTCATGTGGGTAACCCTGCTACGTCGCGCTGGCAGGGTTTTTTTTGTCGTTCCCGGTTTCCGGGATGCCAGTACCAGGGCCGGCCGGTATGTGAGGACCCATGATAATTGTCTAACGTCACGAATGTAAAGAACCGGGAAACTGGAAACCGGTAACCACCGGCAACTGATCCTTATAATTTAGTATTTCTCTCGCACCAACCTTCTACCCCAAAATAATTAGCCCCGAAATACTAAATTAATTAGTGTTGATAATATAATTTTCTCTACATTTGGCAATCGGTAAATTTGAAAGAACTATAAAAACAACTCATCATGGCAGCAGAAAATGAAAAAGCAAAAGCGCTTAAACTTACTATAGATAAAATTGAAAAGGACTTCGGTAAGGGTAGTGTGATGATGATGAACGAAAAATCACAGGACCCCATGGAGGTGATCTCCACCGGTTCAATCGGTCTTGACTCAGCCCTCGGCGTTGGCGGTTTACCAAAAGGCCGTATCGTTGAGATCTACGGACCTGAGTCTTCCGGTAAAACAACTATTGCAATACACGTTATTGCCGAAGCTCAGAAAAAAGGCGGTATGTGCGCCATCATCGATGCGGAGCACGCATTTGATAGCCTGTATGCCCGAAAGCTGGGGGTAGATGTAGACAACCTGCTTATCTCTCAACCTGATTATGGCGAGCAGGCCCTTGAAATAGCCGACCGCCTGATCTTATCCGGCGCCCTCGATGTAGTAGTAATTGATTCAGTAGCAGCCCTGGTGCCTAAAGGCGAGCTGGAAGGTGAAATGGGTGACAGCAAAATGGGTTTACAGGCCCGTTTGATGTCTCAGGCCCTGCGTAAACTCACCGCTACCATCAATAAAACAAATACCATTTGCATCTTCATTAACCAGCTGCGTGAAAAGATCGGTGTAATGTTCGGTAACCCCGAAACAACTACCGGTGGTAACGCCCTGAAGTTCTATGCATCGGTTCGCTTGGATATTCGTCGTATGGCCCAGATCAAGGACGGCGACGAAGCCATCGGTAACCGCGTAAAAGTAAAAGTGGTAAAAAACAAAGTAGCTCCTCCTTTCCGCGCCGCAGAATTCGATATTGTGTTTGGCGAAGGCGTTTCAAAAACCGGTGAAATACTCGACATGGGCGTTGAACTGGGTATTGTAAATAAAAGCGGAAGCTGGTTCAGCTATGACTCAAACAAACTTGGCCAGGGACGTGATGCGGTTAAACAGTTATTGATTGACAATCCTGAGCTCTCAAACGAAATTGAAGTAAAGATCAGGGAAAAGATCAAAGAAATGCAATCAGCTTAACAGATATTGGATCAGGCAGCGTAATACCACCCTCAATAAGGTATTACAGCTTTTAGCAGCCGATTCCGACCAGGTTCAGTTGAATTATATGGGTTAGTAAGTAAATAGTCCCGGTTTAAACCGGGACTATTTTTTTTTAATACCTTATGTAAAGTAAAATATATCGGGTGGGTTAGTACGGCGAGAATGATAATGCGCTGTACTTATTGTGTTATGTACATTATAGCCGGTGTCGTTAATTTAACCCAGGCTCACCTGCGCACATCCGGCATAAAATAAAAAAGGGGTCTGAATAGAAATTCAACCCCGCTTTTAAAATCCAATATCCTATGAAAAACCGAGGTAAAAATAATGGGGAATTCTGATATCTGCAATACCATTTTGTGGTAATAGTAAAAACACCAAGCTAACTGGTGGATTTAATACCTGATTTTCCGTATAAATACATGTAATATTTATGTCTGTAACAATCAGAATATCAAATTACTACATATTAACATCCAGCCTGGGTTCCTGCCGGGTGGATACGTATCAGGAAAGTTATTGACATTTTCAAACAGCGAGTAAATAAAGTTGCTATCATCGGTTGAGCACAACATTGGTCATTCATTCCGCTAGTTCTTCAGTAGCTTTTCCTGGGTTAAAAGACCTGTCGCATGATTGTTAATTCGTAGAAAATAGATGCCTTTTTCAAGCGTGCTTACATTGATGGTTTGAAGTCCCTGTAAGCTGTTTATAGCGATGCGTTGCTTGCCAATGGCATCAACGATCTGAATATCCAGTAAGGCTTCAGAACGTATGATAAGGATATTATCAACCGGGTTTGGGTAGAACCGGAAAGAAATATCACCCGCAATAAGCGCTTCTGCCGGTTTTGAATAAGCAGGTTGCGCATCCTTTCCCGAAAACTTCACGCGGTACAGGCTGCGTCCTTTCGGGGGCGCCTCATCAATCCACTCATTGGTGGATTTTATGTCAGATTGCTTTAAAACAGCCACCACTTCAAAATTACGACCGCCCGTGCTGCGTTCTATAACGGCAAAGGCAAGCGAGGTATCTTCGGGTTGCTTCCAACCCAGGATAACCCTTGCGTTCTCAAATATGCTTAATGAAAGATCAGTAACAAAACCTGAGGTATCTGCAGGAAAATGGTTGGCCAGCGGTGAAACCGTTGGTTCTTCCTGCGCTGTACATACGAATACAAGCAGGCATAACAAATATACCAATGCGCCTTTCTTCATGGAATTTAATGGGTCAAAATCAAGAACTTCACTATTAACAATTTCTGTGCCCGAATGTGGAAAACGTTTAAGGCGCCAATAAAATTCAGCGCCGGGAGTTAAAGTTTTTCAAAAGTCAATTACCTTGTTCCCCTTATAAATTCAACCAAGAACACAAGTTTATGCTTAGAATCAGAAAACTAAACGCCCGTAAACGAATTGCTTTGGTAGCGCACGACAACAAGAAGAAAGACCTTATTGAATGGGCAGAGTTTAATAAGACCGTATTGGCAAG
>CBIHPC010000203.1:0-10949 GCA_966211305.1 uncultured Niastella sp. | reverse complement strand
AAAATCAGTTACTTTTGCGGGTATTTAAAGGACAATCGACTTAATGAAGCATATCCGCAATTTTTGCATTATCGCGCATATCGACCATGGTAAAAGTACCCTGGCAGACAGGCTGTTACAAACCACCAACACCATCAGCGAACGGGAAATGATGGACCAGGTTCTGGACGATATGGACCTGGAAAGGGAAAAAGGCATCACCATCAAGAGCCACGCCATTCAGATCAACTATAAACATACCGACGGTCAGGAGTATATCCTGAACCTCATCGATACTCCCGGCCACGTAGATTTCAGCTATGAAGTAAGCCGCGCCCTGGCCGCCTGCGAAGGCGCCCTGTTACTGGTTGACGCCACCCAGGGTATTCAGGCGCAAACCATCAGCAACCTGTACCTGGCCATCGATAACGACCTCGAGATCATACCCGTTATCAATAAAATTGATATGGACGGCGCCATGATCGAAGAGGTAAAAGACCAGATCATTGAACTCATCGGCTGCAAACCGGAAGACATCCTGCTGGCCAGCGGCCGCACGGGGATTGGGGTGGATGGCATCCTTAATGCCATTGTAGAACGCATCCCGGCTCCCAAAGGAAATGCCGAAGAGCCGCTGCAGGCCCTGATCTTCGACAGCGTTTTCAACAGCTTCAGGGGGATCATCGTTTATTTCCGCGTACTGAACGGCACCATCCGCAAAGGCGATATTGTAAAATTCGTATCTACCGATGCGGATTACGAGGCCGCCGAAGTGGGGATCCTGAAACTGAAAATGACGGAAAAGAAAGAAGTAGGCGCAGGTGATGTGGGCTACCTTATTACCGGTATCAAAAATGCGAAGGAAGTAAAAGTGGGTGATACCATTACCCTCAAAAATAATCCTACACAGGAAATGATCAAGGGTTTCCAGGAAGTGAAACCGATGGTATTTGCGGGCATCTTCCCGGTGAATACCGATGAGTTCGAGGAGTTGCGCGACTGTATGGATAAACTGCAGCTGAACGACGCCTCTCTTACCTACGAACTGGAAACCTCCCAGGCCCTCGGCTTTGGTTTCCGATGCGGTTTCCTTGGCATGCTGCACATGGAGATCATCCAGGAAAGGCTGGAGCGGGAGTTCAATCAAACCGTGATCACCACCGTTCCCAACGTGAGCTTTATCGCCTACACCACCAAAGGTGAAAAGATCATCGTGAACAACCCTACAGAGTTTCCCGATCCGGTAAAAACAGACCGGATTGAAGAACCATTCATCAAAGCCCAGATCATTACAAAGCCCGAGTATATCGGTAACATCATGACGCTTTGTCTGGGCAAACGCGGCATTCTGCTGAACCAAAGCTACCTGACCACTACCCGGGTGGAGCTGCAGTTCGAGATGCCTTTGACCGAGATCGTTTTCGACTTCTACGATAAACTGAAAAGCCAGACCCGTGGCTATGCTTCATTCGATTACCATCCGATCGGGTACCGCGAAAGCGATATCGTAAAGATGGATATCCTGCTCAACAGCGATAAGGTGGATGCCCTCAGCGCGCTTATTCACCGTGGCCGCTCACAGGATTTCGGCCGTAAGCTCTGCGAAAAGCTGAAAGAACTGCTGCCCCGCCAGCAATTCCAGATAGCCATACAGGCCGCCGTTGGCGCCAAAGTACTGGCCCGCGAAAACATCAGCGCAATGCGGAAAGACGTTACCGCCAAATGTTATGGCGGCGACATCAGCCGTAAACGTAAACTGTTGGAAAAACAGAAAGAAGGTAAAAAGCGTATGCGCCAGATAGGTAACGTAGAAGTTCCGCAGGAAGCGTTCTTAGCGGTTTTGAAACTTGACGATTAAGAAATTTCAGGAATATGCATTAGCCCTCCCCATGCTTTGGGAGGGCTTTTTTATTACCAAAATATTTAGTAATATCGGATGCCAATTTCTGTTAGGGAATGGCAGTAACGGGGATTCCAATAATTTAAGATTATTGGAACCATGAAAATATTTTCTAAATTTTATCCCCGCTCAACAGAATTCCCATAATTCGTTGTTTATTGTATCCTAAATTACACACATGCGCACACCACTGCAAAAAGGCGAAAAAGTATTGCTGGTTACCCATACAAGTTGGGTTAAACTAATTGTACCCGTACTTATTGGTGTCGCAGGCTGGGTAGCTTCATTCTTCATTGGTTTTTTAGAATGGGGTTGGCTCGCTGCCCTGGTTGGCTCCCTGTATTTTATTGTGGTTTATTTCTCCTGGAAAGTGAACATCTGGGTGGTAACCAATTTCCGGGTTATTGATGAGGCCGGTTTACTCAATCATTTTGCCAAAGAGAGCCCGCTGGAAAAGATAAATAATGTCTCCTATGATCAAACGCTGTGGGGACGCATTCTCAACTTCGGGCATGTTGAAATTCAAACCGCTGCCGAAGTAGGTGCTACCGATTACTATAATGTTCATGGCCCTAAACGGCTTAAAGATACCATTACCCTGGCCCAGGCCGAATATAAGAGCCATCAACTGGCAAGCCAGGCCCAGCATATGGCTACTGCCATGGGTATACAGGCCGGCGAAGTTAAATATGCATCATCCGGCTCCACGGGCATCGCTTCCGAACTGGAAAAGCTACACCAGTTAAAACAACAGGGGATCATTACCGAAGAAGAATATATTAAGGCTAAGAACAAACTGCTGGGATGATCTAAAACAAAAACACCCCTGCAATAGCGGGGGCGTAATATTTTTAGAGGATCTTCGAATGAATGTCTTAAAAACGAAACCTGTAATCTATTTTTCGCGAGTTCGCCAACCACAAACCACAAACCACAAACCACAAACCATAGGCTATCCCTTCTTCTTAGCCGGTGTAGTTTTCTTTGGTTTGGCAGGAGTCTGTGCCGGCTCGCCGGTTTCTCTTTCCATATTCCTGCGCGAGGCTTCCTCCAGCTGCTGTTCATTGGCGTTACCCGCATCATCTAAGATCCGCGATTCCTGCGGAAACTGTCCATCTTTTAATTTCAGTTCAAAATCGAGCCGCTCCATATGCACCCACTGGCCATTTTGCCATTTGAAAGCTTCAAAATCGCCATCGGGAATATAGGTCGATTTTCTCTCCGGCTCATTGCTTTCCGAAATCAGGTGATCGAATACGATCATGTCTTTTTCAGGATCGTAGTTGAAGAAAGTCTTTGCCTCTTTTTTATATTCTATATTGAACCGGGCCTGAACGGGTTTCTTTACCGAATCTTCTTTGAACGAGATCACGGGCCCGCCAAATACCGGTTCGCCGCGTTCGTTGAAATGCAGCACTTCCATCCACTTGCGGTTGCTGCTTATGCTGAAATCATCAAACCCCAACAGCGTATAATACTTTTTGCCATTGTGTTCTTTCGGAATAATGCGGTAGTAGATGGCGCCTATCCAGTTGTTCCGGGTGCGAACCGAATCGAGCGGTTTGGAAGTGAACATCGAATAATCGAACAGCGGGAACAGCTTTAACGAGCCATCAGGCGTATTCATTTGTATAGCTCCTTTTTGCAGGTACACATATTCGTCTTTTTTCAATTGCCAGGTGAAGATGCGAAATGTGCTATCGGGCGAATACAGTTTCGAAACATTCAATGAATCGAATGGATAATAAAAAGCATTCTTTACTTTCAACGCCCTTACAAAGGTGCGGGTAAATATACTATCGCTCCGGAAACGGTCGGCCGGCCGCTCACTGAAAACCATGTTGGCCGATAACTTTTGCAGGGAATCTTCTTTTTTCTGTAATTCCTTTCTGTCTGCTGCAGTAATTTGCCGCTGCGCAAAAACAGGAGCAACGCCCATCAAGCCGGTAATTAATAAACAGCTGGTAAAAAAATAACGTTTTATATGTCGGTTAATCATAGATCAATTAAATAATGATTAGTCAATGGTGAAAATCGGGGAAGCTTTTATCTGATCAGCCGTCCCGATAAACTACAAACCATAAACCACAAACCTTTTCAAAGGAACGTGAAAGACCTGATAAAATTTTATTTCTTCTGCAAAGCTTTTGCAAAATCGGGCAACGTATTAAATGCCAGGTCAATAGCAGGGTGGGGAACCGCCTGTTCGGGGTGGGTTGTCTTTACAAATATGGTGTGAATGCCGCCATTGCGCCCGAATTCCATATCGCTCATATTGTTTCCTACAATGAGTGATTTTTGCAGATCGATGGCGGGATAATCTTTTTTGGCCTGGAAGATCATCCCGGGATTGGGCTTACGGTTAGGATCGCCTGCATCGTTGGCTACGCAATAGTAAATATGGTCAATACGGCCGCCGGCCTTCTCTATATCGATCACCATTTTGCTATGGATATCCTGCAAATCGGCTTCTGTCATCAGTCCACGCCCAATGCCCCGCTGGTTGGTGGTAAGTATTACCAGGCCAAACAGATCGGAGAGCGTTTTCATGGCTTCCCGCACCCCGTCGTAAAAAATAAACTCATCGTAATTATATACATAGTCCTGGTACTTTTCATGGTTTATAACCCCATCACGATCGAGAAACAAAGTCCAGGACTTATCAATCTGCTTAAGATCTAACATAAATAGTGTTCAGTTTTAACCGGCGCGGCCTGCCAGGTCGCGGTTCGCTTTTTCGAAATCTTCGGGTATGCCGATATCGATAAAATATTCATCCTGTACTACGCCAAACATCGGGCGTTCGGTATATAACTTCTCCAGGTAGTCTTTCTCAAAGGAAAACTTTTCGGGAAGTTCTTCTTTCAAAAGCGCAGCTACCTGTAATGCATAAATGCCACCGTTGATCAGCCCGCTTTCATAGAATTGTTTTTCCTTAAAGCTTTTGATGGCGCCGTTCTCTTTCAACTCAACCACGCCATACCTGTCAAACCGCTGCATGGGTTTTAATGCCAGCGTGCAGTGGCTCTTATTCTGCTGGTGAAATGCGGTGAGGGCAGCCAGTTGAATAGAAAATAACGTATCGCCATTCAGGATGAGCACATTTTCTTCAGTTGCCTGTTTGCAGGCAAACTGAATGGCACCGCCTGTTCCCAGCGGTTCTTTTTCAATTACGTACTGTTTGCTTACATCGGCATATGCCGTATCGAGAAACGACTGAATAGCTTCGTGTTTATACCCCAGTGAGAAAATGAATTTTTCAACACCCTGTTGGCGAAAATGGTCTATCACATACGAAACAAATGGCCTGCCTGCTACAGGGGCCATACATTTCGGCAGATCGGGTACTGCAGTTCTTAATCTGGTACCTAAACCACCAGCGAGAATAATGCACTCTTTGATCATATTAATTACCTGTTACAGGTTACAGGTTGCATGTTACAAGGTATTCTTCTTTGCATTGCCTGTAACCTGCAACTATTTATTAAAATATTGTTCTTCTACCAGCTGGCATATGATATGCCCCAGCATAATATGGCTTTCCTGTATCCGTGGGGTATCTTTTGAAGGAACGTTTACGAGGTAATCGCTCAGTGGTTTCATTTTGCCACCGGCATCGCCGGTAAAGCCAACTGTGACGATGCCTTTTTCGCGGGCAACTTCAAATGCTTTTACAATGTTGGCTGAATTACCCGATGTAGATAAACCTACCAGCACGTCGCCTTTCAGCCCTATGCCTTTTATTAAACGGGCATATACCACATCATAGCTGTAGTCATTGGCCACCGCGGTTAAATAGGATGTGTTACAGTGTAATGCTTCAGCCGGCAATGCATCGCGATCGGTATAAAAACGGCCGCTGAACTCTGCAGCCAGGTGTTGTGCATCGGCAGCGCTGCCGCCATTTCCGCAGAAGTATACGCGGTTGCCATTACGCAGGGCAGCTGTAATGATCTCCGCCAGTTTATCGATAGTGCCTAACAACACGGGGTCTTTCAGAATTAGTTCCTTGGTGCTGATCGAGGATTTAATAATGTCGGTGATTTTATTATTCATAGATATCATTTATTAATGTGCTGATTTGCTAATTAGCTAATGTGCTGATTGAATACAACCGTAAAATTTATATGCTGATTTGCCAATGTGATAATTCGATAACGGAATACAGGGTGTAATAATGCTAACGCGTGAGTTGGGCCATTAAAAGAATTGCACGAAATTCTGGCATTAGCACATTAGCAAATTATCCCATTAGCTATTTGGTTTTAAATGCTCCAGCTCGTTAACCCATGGTCAACAAACTGGTAGTTCTTTACAAAACCGCCAAATGCGTTCAGCACTTCAATTACTTTATACTTGGTGTTGGCCGGACAATAAAACGTCATAAAACCACCGCCACCGGCGCCGGATATTTTACCACCCGTTGCACCCGCTTTTTTAGCTGCTTCATAGATCTCATCCATCAGCGTATTCGAAATGCCTTCAGCCATTTGCTTTTTTTGCTGGAAACCGAAATCGAGAATCTCGCCAATTTCATGCAAACGGCCTTTCAGCAAGGCTTCTTTCATCAACTGCGCCTGGCGTTTTAACTGGTGCATGGCATCGATGGGTTTTTCCTTTTTCGATACCACGTTCTGGCTTTGCTTCTCGATGATCTTTGCCGATTCGCGGTTGGTAGCCGTATAATAAAGAACGAGGTTGTTCTCCAGCTCAAATAAATATTGTTGTTTTATGCGCAAAGGGTTCACCACCACATTTTCACCATAAAACTCCATATAGTTTACACCGCCGAAAGTAGCAGCGTACTGGTCTTGTTTACCACCCGCCATGGCCAGGTCGTTGCGTTCGATCTCATATGCCAGATGTGCAATATCGTATTCACCTAAAGGCAACCGCAACATTTCTGCAAACACGCCTACGATGGCTACCACAAGGGTAGAAGAAGTACCGAGGCCGGAACCTGCCGGGGCATCTACATAGGTAGATAATTTAAACCCTGTCTCGGGCATACCGTATTGCCGCTGAATGCGGTTATATACGCCCTTCAGCAGATCGAGTTTACCGTCGATGGGTAGTTCTTTACTCCAGGCAAATTGTTGTTCCTCCTGCCTGTCCATGGTTTGCAGGTAGATCTTTTTTTCTTCAATAGGCTCAATATTGGCATAGGCATACAACGATACGGTAGCGTTGAGAATAGCCCCGCCATACAGATCGCTGTAAGGACTAACATCGGTACCACCGCCGGCCAAACCAATACGCAATGGCGCTTTACTTCTATAAATGCTTTTAGTCATTTGTTTATTATAAAAGGTCCCGGAAGTATACTTTAACGCGGCAAATAATTAGTTAATTGTCAATATGGTATCGACTAAATTATGCCAGCTGTATTTTTCCTTTTCCGTGCGAAGATGCGGTATAAAATATTGTTCTCCAAGTTCGAAATACCGGTTGATTGCGGCAGCCAGCGAAGCCGGTTCGGGTTCACATACCAGCCCCACCTTTTCATGGGGCACCAGCGTGGGCAAACTGCCTACATTGGTTACGATCATCGGCTTTTCAAAATGATAGGCCAGCGGCGTAACCCCGCTCTGGGTGGCATTGCGATAGGGTTGTATCACCACATCTGCGGCGCAGAGATAATACTTTACCTCGCTGTCTGGTATAAAATCAGTTCTTAATATAAGGCTGCCTTCAATGCCCAGCCGCTTTATCTGGTCGTTGTACTGTTTTTCATCTTCATAAAACTCACCGGCCACCAGCAGTTTTATGGTTTGTGCTTTGTTGTTTGTGGTTTGTTGTTGCATCAAAGCCATAGCCTCGAGCAAAATATCCAGCCCTTTATATTTACGAATAAAGCCGAAGAAAAGGATGACCTTTTCATTGACATCGATGCCCAGTTTTTTCCTTGCTTCTTCTTTTGGTACCGGTTCGCCAAAATTATCGTACAACGGATGCAAAACCTGTTTTGCAGGTTTTGTTTTTTCAAACTGCCGCAGGTCGTTCATTACTTTTTCACTCATGGTAATGAAAGCGTCGCAGCTCTTCAGGAAATATCTGGTAAAGGGCACATCACCGGGCCGCTTTTCATGCGGGATCACATTATCGGTAATGGCAATAACCTTTGTATGATTGTTCTTTTTTACCCTTCGCAATATGCTGCCTAATGCCGGTCCCATAAATGGCAGCCAGTAGCGCACAACTATAAAGTCGGGCCGTATACGCTGTAGGGCATTTCCTATCTGTACCCAGTTGAGCGGCCAAACAGAATTGATAACGGAATATATTTCAATATCGGTTGGTGCAGGTTCGTTTGAATACTGCGTGGTGCCGGGGAACAAAAAAGAGGGATACTGCAGGGAAAAAGAATAGATGCAGCAGGTATGGCCTTCATCAATGAACTGTTTGCACAGCCGCTGATTGAAAGTAGCCAACCCGCCCCGTAACGGATGCCCGGGCCCTATGATTACAATATTTTTATGCGCCATTTTTAGTCGAGCCCTGTTTTCTTCTCAATCAAATAAGAATTGCGGCCGGAAGAATTTCGTGAGATCAGTTCGCCAAGGAATCCTGCAATGAACAGCAGGGTACCAATGATCATGGCCGTTAATGAAATAAAGAATACCGGCCGGTTGGTGATGGCATATTCCGGTTCAATGAACTTCGAAATAACCAGGTACAGCACCATCAAAAACCCGGTGATAAGGAAGGCGGAACCCCATAAACCGAAAAAGTGCATGGGCCTTTTTCCGTATTTGCCCACGAATGTAATAGAGGCCAGGTCGAGAAAGCCATTTACAAAACGTTCCCAGCCAAACTTGGTGGTGCCGTATTTGCGTTTGCGGTGCTCTACCACTTTTTCGCCGATCTTTTTAAACCCGGCCCATTTTGCCAGCACAGGTATATAGCGATGCATTTCGCCATACACCTCTATGCATTTAACCACTTTAAGTCTATAGGCTTTCAGTCCGCAATTGAAATCATGCAGTTGGATCTGCGACATGCGCCGGGTGGCCCAGTTGAAGAATTTGCTGGGAATGTTCTTGGTGAGGGTATTATCGTACCGCACTTTTTTCCAGCCGCTTACCAGGTCGAAGCCTTCCCTGGTGATCATGCGGTGCAATTCGGGTATTTCATCCGGACTGTCCTGCATATCGGCGTCCATGGTGATAACCACATTGCCCGATGCGGCTTTGAAGCCTTCGTTCAATGCGGCAGACTTGCCATAGTTCCGTTGAAAGCGGATGCCTTTTATATGGGGATTTTTTGAGCGCAATTGTTCAATAACGGCCCATGAGTTATCGGTACTGCCGTCATCGATCATAATGATTTCATAGGAAAAGTTGCCAGCTGTTACTACCCGCTCAATCCATGCGCATAATTCCGGCAGGGATTCTTCTTCATTCAACAATGGCACTACAATGGATATGTCCATAGTTTATTGGTTAAACGAATTTTCAAACGGCGGCCGCTTTTTCTTTATGATCGCCGAAACTATCAAAGCAACAACGAACCAGCCAATACAGCTAAAAACAAAACCCAACATCAATCTTCCAACCGTGTAATTGTTTTTATTTAAGCTTTCTTCTACTGTTTTTTCTATCTGTCCTTCGGGCGCCCCGAACTTCCGCATCAGTCTTTCCGCTTCTTCGGCAGTTACCTGTGCAAGCGCCTCCCTGAACGACACGTCTATGTAATTAAATAAAATAAAATGAAATATCGTGCCGATCAGCGACCCGATCACCAGTATAAGGAAAGTGTTCTTCAATGCTTCTGAAAACTCAAGATAACCGCGTTGTTTCCTGATCTGCAATCCGCCTAATACACAAATTACTATTGGCAGGGCCAGGCCGAGGTAGGCAACCGGGCTAACGAATGTCTGGGCGCCGCCCAGATACAGAATTACTGTAAATAAGATGGAAACGCCACCGTTGATAAGCCCGTAAAGGACCCCTGGATTTTTGGAGGTCATTGTTTCACCGGTCATAACTAATATATTAATTTAGAATTAAGGTTTCTTTATTGATGATCCCTTTCACTGTACCATTGAGCGTTTTGCCGGTAAATGCCGAGTTCTTTGATTTTGACCGGAAAGAAGCCGCTGTAATGGTTACGGGAACTCCGGGTTCAAACAGAGTGAAACAGGCCGGGGCACCTTTTTCGATCACCGGTATTTCAAGCCCGAATATTTTCCGGGGATTGATGCTCACCAGCTCTACCCAGCGGTTTTCGGTAAGCCCGGGCAGCACGGTCCTGATGGCGCTGTAGGATGTTTCCAGGCCGGTCATACCATATTTGGCATACTCGAACTCCAGTATTTTACTATCATACTCATGCGGCAGGTGATGCGATGCAATGCAATCGATGGTGCCGTCGAGTACAGCCTGTCGCAGTATTTCCACATCGCTTTTTGTTCGTAAGGGGGGATACACTTTCAGATTGGTATCGTATTCCAACAGGTCTTCGTCGGTAAAAAAAAGATGGTAAGGAGTAACAGAACATGTTACCGCTAAACCGGCTTCTTTTGCGCGGCGGATATATTCCAGCGATTTCGGCGAGCTAACGCCGGTGAAATGCAGTTTTGAATCGGAGTAGCGAACCAGTTTAATATCCCTGGCCACCTGTAGTTCTTCCGCCATCATGGGTTTACCGGGCAAACCGAGGCGGGTTGAAACAATACCTTCATGCATCAGGCCGTTGGCGCCTACGCTTTTGTCGTCGGGTATTTGTATAACCGTACCGTCAAAAGCCTTTACATACTGCAGTGCTTTCAGCAACAGGCCGGCCGATTGTATGGGGTTCAAACCATCGCTGAACGCAACGGCGCCGCTGGAGCGCATATCGTACATTTCTGCCAGGTCTTTTCCTTCCGTGCCTTTTGAAATTGCGCCGATGGGGTGAATATTTACCGGCAGCGATTTCGACTTCTGGCTAATGTATTCCGCCTGTGTTTTACTGTCGATCACCGGTTTGGTATTGGGGATCACGAAAACATCGGTATACCCACCGGCAGCCGCAGCGCGGGAACCGGTTTCCAGTGTTTCCTTGAACTCGTAGCCGGGGTCGGCAAAAT
>CBIHPC010000202.1:0-11128 GCA_966211305.1 uncultured Niastella sp. | reverse complement strand
GACGAAGTAAAAACAAAGAAAAGTTATACCACGGAAGCGCAGTTCAAAGCGAACCTGGTGAAATATATCGCCGATGCCCGTAGTAAAAAAGCCAACCCGGTACTGCTGACGCCGGTGGCCCGCCGAAATTTCGATTCAACTGGTCATATTGTCGGAACGCACGATGTGTACGCGCAGATCGTACGTGATGTGGCTAAAGAAAATAATGTACCGTTGATCGATCTTGATAAAGAAGCGCAGGCCTTGTATCAGCAATGGGGAGTAGATAGATCAAAACTCCTGTTTAACCACCTGGCCCCCGGTGAACATCCCAACTATCCTAAAGGAAAAGAAGATAATACGCATTTCAATGAGTTAGGCGCGCGGATCATTGCACAGATCGTTTTGAAGAACATCCGGAGTTTACACATGGAGCTTGCCGAAAGGATCAGAAAGTAAAAGGTTAATTTACTGCTGTACGAATACATGAATGCAATGTGCTAATTAACTAATGTGCTAATGTGCTGATCCCGCCAGCGCAGGATTAGTCATGCAAATTGATCCTTGCACGTTTCACGTTTGCCGAAATGTGAACGCGCTCTTATTCCATATAGCCGGAATTATTCTCTTTCAACAAATTGATTGATAAATATACTAACGTCTGCTTATGCGAAACTTTACACGCTGTGCCATTGCGCTGTTTTCTTTATTGTTCACGCTGATTACAACCCGGGCGCAACAACCGGCGTTCCCGGGCGCCGAAGGGGCCGGCATGTTCACCACCGGCGGCCGCGGTACGGCTTCTACGCCAACTACCGTTTTTGAGGTCACCAACCTGAACGATGATAACAATCCCGGCAGTCTGCGTTATGCATTGTCTGCTACGGCAACGTATCGTACAGTGGTGTTCAGGGTATCGGGCACCATTCACCTCAATTCGAAATTGAGTATAAAGGCGAATACTACCATTGCCGGACAAACAGCGCCGGGTGATGGTATTTGTATTGCCGATCACCCGGTATCTATCGGCGGTGATAATGTGATCGTACGGCATATCCGGTTCAGATTAGGGGATAAGAACCAGAACAAGGGGATGGTCGATGGCAGTGGCGGCGATGACGCTTTTGGCGGGTTAGGGGTTAGCAATATCATTATTGACCATTGCAGTGTAAGCTGGAGTGCAGATGAAGCGCTGACCATATACCGCGGTGATAACCTCACCATTCAATGGTGTTTTATAACCGAACCCCTTAACTATTCTTATCATTTTGAAGCGGGAGGTACAGATTTTCAACAACACGGGTATAATGGTATACAAGGCGGCAAAAGAGCAACCATTCACCATAACCTGTATGCCGATGCCCGTAACCGTAATCCCCGCTTTGCCGGTATTGGTACCTATTCGCCCAGTACGGTGGGTGTTGAAAATGTAGACTTTCGCAACAACGTAATTTATAACTGGGGCATCAACACCGTATATGGCGGCGAAGGCGGTAATTATAATGTAGTGAACAATTATTATAAGTGGGGGCCCAATACCGGGTCAGGTGTTAAATACCGCATTTGCAACCCCAGCAAGTCGGATGCGATCGATTATGGCAAATGGCATGTGAACGGGAATTATGTCGATGGCTCTACCCAAAATACCAATAACAACTGGTCGGGTGTAACCATGCAAACCACCGCCAGTGACACCGCGCTGGTAAAAACGCTTACCCCGTTCGATCTGGGCTATACGGTAACCACACAGGCTGCTACCGATGCATTTGAATCTGTACTACAGGAGGCAGGTGCAACTTTGCCCCGCCGCGATACACTCGATCAACGCATTGTAAACGACGTGCGTAACAGAACAGGCCGTATAATAGATGTACAGGGCGGTTATCCGCATGGTACTCCTTATAACTTAACCGTGAATGCATGGCCCACCCTGAACAGTACGGCCGCGCCGGTTGATACAGACCATGATGGTATGCCCGACAGCTGGGAACAGAGTCATAATTTGAATCCCAATGATGCGGCCGACAGAAATACCTACGACGGCAGCGGGTATACGATGCTGGAGAATTACCTGAATGGCGTGGTGAATACTGACCCCGCCGTGGCGGTAGGTGGAACGATCGGATATTTTTCACAAACATCGGCCGGTCCATCCGATGTACAAACCTATACAGTGGCCGGGTACAACCTTACCGGTAATGTAAGCATTACGCCCCCGGCTTCCTATGAACTATCAACCGATGGCATCACCTGGCATGGCAGTACCAGCCCTATCGTATTAACTCCCACCGCCGGTACATTGAACAGTACCACTATCAGGGTGCGTTTGAATGCAACCGCGCAGGGCACGTATGCCGGTAATATTACACATGTAAGCGCCGGCGCCGCCACCACCAACCTGCCGGTGAACGGACTGTTTGCCACTTATCTTAATGGTTTTGGTTTTAATGCCGATATGGATGGCGGTTTTGAAAAGCAGGACGATGGGTCGTATACGACGGTTACATCTCATACATCAACCACGAAATGGGAAGTATCGGCCGCATGGAGCATAGTATCGACCGATGCAAGAACAGGCGATAAGTTCCTGCATTATAACCAGGCCAGTTCAAGCAATAAATATATTTTTTCACCGGTATGCACTACCACGCCGTTAGCGCCGGCTACTTCATACGTAGTACAGTTCTGGTACCGCGCGCCGGCTGCATTGACCAGTACTACGGTGTTGAGCGCCTGGGCAACTATAGCCGGCTCAACCGGCGGAACCAATTCAAGCGGTTCAGCGGCCACGGCCTCATTGAGCGCAGCGACCACACCGGGCACCTGGTATTTTTTCTCGGGAACGCTTACAACTCCTTCCGGTACGCCAACGAGCACATATGCAGGTATAAAAACAAGCAACCCGCAATCGCCCTTTTTCGATATCGATGATTTTGTGGTATATGCCGGTAATGCAATGGATGCAACCGCACCCGATGCCGCCACTTCACCTGTAGCCACCGGTAACGTCAATAACAATACGATAAAAATCGATTGGACGGCCCCGGCCTCCGGCGTTGATGGTGGGGGATATGTAGTAGTGCGCAGTACGTCATCCACCGCACCTGTACCCAACGCCAACGGCGTTTATATTGTTGGCAATACAATGGGCGCCGGCTACCAGGTGGTTTATTTGGGAACTAATAATACCTATACTGATTCCGACCCTGCGTTGTCGTCATCAACAAGATATTACTATTATATATTTACTGCCGACAAGGCATATAACTATTCGGCAACCGCTGTATCGGCGAATGTGATGATCGATGAAAGCACAACGCCGGCGCCGGCCATCAGCGCTACCGGTACACTGACCGCTTTTTCCCAAACGATCGGTTCACCTGCAACTTCGCAAACCATCACGGTATCGGGTACCAACCTTACGGGTAACATCACTATTACGCCCCCGGCAGGTTATGAACTATCTGTAAATAACGGAACCAACTGGAGCACGTCGGCGGTTATATTAACGCCCACTGGCGGCACTGTTTCAGGCACTGCGGTTCTGGTTCGCCTGAACGCTACCACAACCGGTCCAAATACCGGCAACATTGTTTTAAGCAGCGCCGGGGCAACAACCATTAATGTAGCAGTAAGCGGAAATACGGTGCCTGCAGGCAGCACACCGCCGGCTGGTACAAAGGCGGTGGTGGCAAAGGATGGCAGCGGGCAGTATACCAGCATACAGGCGGCTATCAACGCGGCGCCAACCGCGCAAACCGCTCCTTATAAGATCTATATCAGGAAAGGCAAGTATGTTGAAACGGTAACTATACCCGGTAATAAACCTTTCATACAGCTGGTTGGGGAGAGCCTTGCAGAAACGATTATTTCATACGATAACTATTCCGGGAAAGCGAATCCTGCCGGTGGTACCTATGGAACCTCTACCTGCGGTACGGTGATCATCAATGCGCCCGATGTAATGTTCATGAATCTGTCTATTGAAAATGCTACCGGTTATGGTATCAATGCCAATGCAACCGTGCCGGCTCCCGGCGATGGCCCGCAGGCGGTAGCGGTATATACTACCAGCGACCGGGTGGTGTTTTACAATTGCCGCATGAACGGCGGGCAGGATACGTATTATGGAGGTAACGTGAAAGGAACAAGATGTTATTTTAAGAATTGTTACGTTGATGGAAACACCGATTTCCTGTTCGGTTCTTCTACTATTATTTTCGATACCTGTATCATTTATCCACGTACGCGCCTCGATAACGCCGGCGGTGGATATGTAACGGCCGTGAACACCAAAGCAGAATCGGGTTATGGTTATGTGTTCCGCGATTGTAAGATCACAAAGAACCGCGGCTTTACGTTTTATTCGCTTGGCCGGCCGTGGCAGAATGATGCCGGTACCGCCGATGCCGCCAAATCGCGCAACAAAACCGTTTTCCTGAATACCAAAATGGGTTCAACCGTTAAGCCGGAAGGCTGGAGCGCCTGGGATGCGGGTACCAATACCAGTTATATTACCTATGGCGAATACAATTCAAGAAATTATGACGGCACGCCGGTAAATATAAGTGGCCGTTTATCCTGGTCGAAACAGCTGACCGCTGCCGATGCGGTAAAGTATTACAACAACGATACGGTGTTTGTAAATGCGAATACACCTTCCATGACAACCTGGGATCCTTACGCCACCTGGCCAGAACTGAGTGCTCCCTTTACGCCGGAGCTTTCCGCTTCCAACCTGATAGCAAAGAAAAGCGCTGGTAACACAACCCTTACCTGGAACCTGTCGTGGCCAATGAGTGGCATCACCTGCGATCTGTATCGCAGCAACGACAAAACCAGTTTCTCAAAAATAAATACGCAGGTAAGCACTGAAGATTCAGCCTGTAATTTTAGTTATTCAGAAAGTATTCCGCCGCCCGGACAAACCTACTATTATATCGTTCGCCTGTCGAAGAACGGTTATACCAGCACCACTTCAGATACGGCTTTTGTAACCAGCAAGCCAACCATCACCGTACAGGGTGTGTTGGGCAGCTTTTTACAGGGATTGGGTACGCCTTCAACTGCGCAATCGTTCGTGCTGGCCGGCGAGAACCTGGTAGCAGGCATTACGGTTACACCGCCTGCCGGTTTTGAAGTATCATCAAATAATACGACCTGGTTTACCAGCAGTTCGCCGCTCGTAGTTGCGCAAACGGGTGGTGTGCTGGCCAATACCAATATTTATGTACGTCTCAACGGTACAGCGGTTGGCGCCATCAGCGGAAATATAGTTTGTTCATCAACCAATGCGAATAGTGTGAATGTGGCCGTGAGTGGAACCGTACAGGCCGACCCGCTGAACACCAGCGCCATATTGCTTGAGCAATGGCCGTTTACCACGAACAACCAGGACAGCGCCAATGTGCGGGCAGCTGGTGTGGCAGGAACAACGCCTGTGTTTAACAACCTGTATATTTCAAATGGCGCCGCGGCGCCTGCCGTGCCGGCTTATTCGGCATTGCATGGCCAGGCATTTGGTTCATCAACGGATGGCTCAGGTTCGTGGACTACCGCCAGCGGCGGACCGGGCGCAACACTCAACAGGCTTTATTATGAACAATTCACTGTTGTGGCAGATGCGAAGTATACTTTGCGCATCGATTCCATATTATTATCAACTGCGTTTTATAATACATCGAGTGGAACCAAAATGGCTGTCGTATACTCCAGATCAGGTTTTAGAAACGATTCAACCGAGATCAAAGTTGTTGCGAAGAATGGTACAGCGGTTACGCCCGGTGCCAGCGGCACGTTTACCAATGCGGTGGCTGTGAGCAATCAAACAGCCGGCACCACAGATGTGTACGCGATGCTGATCAATGGTTCAGCCGGTGTTACGCTGAAAGCAGGCGATACGCTTTTCTTCCGCATTTACCATTGCACAGGTTCCGGTAGCCCGGGCCGTTATGCCAAGTTGAAAAACGTAATGGTAAAAGGAACCACCACGAAAGATCCTGATCCAGCCATTGTAACTGCCGGTACATTGAATGCATTCTCGCAAACTGCCGGTATGCCATCTGCAGAACAAACATATTCGGTATCGGGCAATGACCTCGCCGCCAATATTATCATTACACCACCCGCAGGTTACCAGGTGTCGAATAACGGAACAACCTGGTATGGCAACGCATCACCGCTGACGCTTACACCCGTAAATGGGGTAGTGGCGCCAACAACCATTCAGGTTCGGTTAAATGCAACGGCAGCCGGTACATCTGCCGGTAATATAACTCATGAAAGTACCGGCGCCACTACACAAAATGTGGCGGTAACCGGTACCACTGTTACCAACATACCGGTGGTTACTACAAGCGGGGTGTTAAATAGTTTCTCACAAACCGTGGGTAAACCAACCGATGCGCAAACATTTAAATTGTCGGTCACGAATGTTTCCGGGGCTGTTACCATAACACCGCCTGCGGGGTATGAAATATCAGCTGATACCGGCAAAACATGGTATACCGCTGCGCAGGTTCCCGCGCTTACAGTTGCTACCGGAGGTACTTTGGCAAGATCACTTATGATCAGGTTGAATGCATCGGCTGCGGGATCGTATGACGGCAATGTGGTGATACAAAACAACGGCGCTGCCGATTTAAATGTTCTGGTAACAGGTATTGCGTATGGAGCGTATACGATCAACCCCAACCCGGCCGGCAGTTATGTAAATATTTTCCATACAAAACTGTACACACCGGCGCATATAAGGATCTATAATATAAGCGGCCGTTTAATGGGCACCTGGTTAAGCAAACCGGCCACTAATTTCACAACCATTAATATAAGTGGTTTACCGAACGGAATGTATTTTGTAGAACTGGAGCGGTTGTCTGATAAAGTGTTGTTGCGGTTCATAAAACAATAATACCTGTTGTCAGCAACTATAACGAGGTGTGCCACGTCTTCAAGCTGTGGCACACCTTTGTGATCATAATAAGTTATGTAACTTGGCGTAAAAATTTTTGTGCATGTACTACAGGATTTGCTGCTTAACTTTTTTGATTTTGTTAAGCACGATAGCTTTAATGGCGCAGGAATTTATTCCTTTGTGGCCTTCGGGAAAAATGCCCAATACAAAAGGCATGCGATTAAAAGATAGTGTCAATAATGAACGCGTGTACCAGGTGGGCGTGCCGGGCATGTTTGCCTTTTTTCCATCTGCGCAGGAAAATAAAAAATGTGCGGTGATCATTTGTCCGGGTGGCGGCTATCATCACTTATCCTACCAGATCAGTGGTTTTCAACTGGCCAAATGGTTTAATACAATGGGCATTACAGCTTTTGTGTTGAACTACCGGTTGCCTAACTCGCCCGATCTGGCAAAACCGGAAACCGGTCCCCTGCAGGATGCGCAAAGAGCCATCAGGATCATTCGCGCCAATGTAACCAGGTGGGATCTGCAACCGGATAAGATCGGGATAATGGGGGTGTCGGCCGGCGGGCACCTGGCGGCTTCATTGGGAAATATTACCGATGATGTGAGCGCAATTGGCGATTCGCTCAATGCGATATCGTTTCGTCCGGATTTTACCATCCTGGTTTCACCGGTGATTACCATGGGACAATACACGCATAAGGGAAGCCGGGAGAATTTATTGGGTAAAACGCCGTCGAAAGAAATGGTGGATAAGTATTCGATGGAGTTACAGGTAAAATCAACCACGCCGCCCTGTTTTATTGCGGGTGCGTTTAACGATAAAGGCGTTGACCCGCGCAACAGCCTGTATTTTTACCAGGCATTGCTGGAGAAGAATATCTCAACCAGTTTTCATGTTTTTCCGCAGGGCGGTCATAACATTGCGCTGCGTAACAATCCCGGTTCTACTCAATTGTGGACAACTTTATGCGAGGAGTGGTTGGTGGAGATGGGGTTTGTGAAATGAGGAATAAATGCATAAAACAGTTGACGAGTTGACTAGTTAACTAGTTAACTTGTTGATGCAGTATAATAATGCTGATGTATGAAGCATACGCGCTGAGGTTTGCCGATTCACGAAGTAAGCCGCGCTGAGGTTGCCGATTGCCGATTCACGATAAAGAAACAGACCATAAATGAAAAAATTATTTGTATTAAGTTGCTCGCTGATCAGTTTGTTTGCTGCTGCCCAACAACCATACGTGTCAAAAGTATGGGTGTCGGACAAAAAGAACGGGACTTATAAAAATCCGGTGCTCTATGCCGATTATTCCGACCCCGATGCCTGCCGGGTAGGTGATGATTATTATCTCGTGTCATCCAGTTTCGATGGCATTCCGGGCCTGCCCATTCTTCATTCAAAAGACCTGGTTAACTGGACCATCATCGGCCATGCCCTGAAACGCCAGCCGCCATACGATCATTTTTCACAACCCCGTCATGGTATGGGTGTGTGGGCGCCGGCCATCAGGCATCACAACGGTGAATTTTACATTTATTATCCCGATCCTGATTTTGGCATCTACGTGGTGAAGTCAAAAAGCATCAACGGTCCCTGGACCGACCCTGTACTGGTGGAAGGGGGCAAAGGGTTGATTGACCCCTGTCCCTTGTGGGATGATGATGGAAAAGTGTACCTGGCGCATGCCTATGCCGGCAGCCGCGCCGGTATAAAAAGCATTATTGTAATAAAAAGACTAGATGCTACCGGTACAAAAGTGCTCGATGGAGGTGTTATGGTGTTCGACGGTCACGATCAGGACCCAACGCTGGAAGGCCCCAAGTTGTATAAACGCAATGGCTATTATTACATCTTCGCTCCCGCCGGTGGTGTAGCCACAGGCTGGCAACTGGTGCTGCGCTCAAAAAATATTTACGGCCCATATGAAAGAAAAGTGGTGATGGACCAGGGCGGTTCTCCAATTAACGGTCCGCACCAGGGTGCATGGGTTGATACGAAAACCGGGGAGCACTGGTTCCTGCACTTCCAGGATGTAAATGCGTACGGACGGATTGTTCACCTGCAACCGATGAAATGGGTGAATAACTGGCCGGTGATCGGGATTGACAAAGATGGAGATGGAAAGGGCGAACCGGTACTGGAATATAAAAAACCAAATGTTGGTAAAACATACCAGGTGCAAACCCCACAGGAGTCTGACGAGTTCAATGGCCATACCATGGGATTGCAGTGGCAATGGCAGGCCAACCCAAAACCTTACTGGGCGTTCCCGGGCAGCGGCTACCTGCGGTTGTTCTCAGGCCTGGTGTCCGATACGGCAAAAAATTTATGGTTTGTGCCGAATGTGCTGATGCAGAAATTTCCGGCCGAAACATTTACCGTTACAACAAAGCTCGATTTCAAACCGCGGCTGGCCAATGAAAAAGTGGGAATGATCGTAATGGGATCAGATTATGCATATGTAGGCCTCACGAAAAAAGAAGATGGATTGTATCTCTCGTATGTGATCTGTAAAGGAGCCGAAGCCGGCAAACCGGAGCAGGAAAAACTGCTCGGTAAAATTTCGGGCGCAACAGCATATTTCAGGGTGCAGGTAAGCGCCGGCGCAAAATGTAGTTTTTCCTATAGTGAGGATGGAAAACAATTTGCGCCTGCCGGCGATGTGTTCACCGCTTTGCCGGGAAGATGGATCGGTGCCAAAGTAGGTTTGTTTTGCACGCGCACCACCGTAACCAACGATGCCGGTTTTGCCGATATCGATTGGTTTAGAGTTGAATAGATTTACAATGTGCCATCCCAATAAGCAGGGATGGCACACTTGTCTGTAGTACACTTTCGTTGTAAGAAAAAAATGACTACATTTATCGACGATTGACTGCTTATGAAAAGAGTATGACCATTAGCCTGCCACATATTCAGCAAGGTATATATGCCGGAAATGAACAATGCCTGGCGGAACTATACAAATTGTTCAGCAAACGGCTGCACCATTTCTCCCGGGCAATCACCCGTTCGCCCGAAACTGCTGAAGAAATTGTAGAAGACGTGTTCGTGAAATTGTGGAGCAACCGCCATCGCATAAACGAAATCGAGAACCTCACTGTATATTTATATGTGGCTGTCAAGAACAGATCGTTGAATGCCATTTCCCAAAAAGCAACGGAACTTATCAGGGCGCCCTTCGATGATCTGGATATAGAAGCCGGCGAAATAGCTGCAGATCCTTACAATTTGCTGGTAACTGCCGAAATGATGAAACGCATGCAACAGGCAGTTGATAATTTACCACCCCGCTGTAAAATGATCTTCAAACTGGTGCGCGAAGACGGCCTCAAACACCGCGAAGTGGCCGAGATCCTTAATATTTCCCACAATACAGTCGATGTGCAAATGGCCATCGCAATTAAGAAGATATGTACCGAATTACAGGTGAACCGCATTACGGTTTCAAACCGTGGTACGGTTAGCCCTGGAAACCGGTAACCGCCTTTCAATTATCACATTATCACATTATCGAATTAGCACATTTGCTTTTTCCTGTCTATTTCATTCAAATTTTTGAAAAAATTTCAAAAACGCTTAGTGGTACATTAAAAATTCCCTGTCCATATAGTCATAAACGCATTTGGCGCAAATGGAAACACCCGAAAGAATCTGGTTTTTGTTGTCTCGCAGTTTGAGCGGAGATGCTACAGAACAGGATAAGGAAGAACTGAATATTTTATTACAACAGCATCCCGAACTGATGCAGCAATATGAAATGCTGCACCAGTTGTGGTCTGTGAACACGCCTGTATATGAAGAGCCCGCCGCTGAGGACAAGGTAAGCCGCATACTGCAATTAGCGGCTGCTGAAACTGACGTAAAGCAGGAAGGCGGCCGGGTCATTCGCTTTGGAAAATGGCGAAAGGTATATTGGGCGGCTGCCATTGTAACCGCCGTTGGCGTGGGCGCCTGGTTGTTTGCGGCCTGGAATAAAAAACAAAATGCGCTTGCTGCCAATGAAGTGGTAGCACCGAAAGGAAGTAAAACAAGAACTATTCTGCCCGATGGTTCAACCGTTTGGTTGAATGCCGGCTCCCGCATCGTGTATGCCAGTTTCAACGGCCCGGTGCGTGAAGTGACCCTTGAAGGCGAAGCTTATTTTGATGTGGTGCATGTAACGTCAGCAACCACACAGCAGCGGAAACCTTTTATTGTTCATGCCGGCAGCATAGATATAAAAG
>CBIHPC010000201.1:0-11148 GCA_966211305.1 uncultured Niastella sp. | reverse complement strand
GCCGAAAGCCCGGAGCCGAAAGGCAAAAGCCGATGGTACTCCTGTATTTGCTTTAGGCTTTAGCCATCGTCTTTAAGAATGCCAATCAAGCTTACTAAACAGCCACCCTCTACCCATCTGTTTTTCATAAATTTGTGCTATGCGATACTTATGTGTACTGTTGGTTATATGTACCGCTTTCTTACAGCAACCGGCATGGCGTAAAATACAGATCAGTGGAAAAGCCCAGGGCACTACCTACCACATAACCTGGTATGCCCATGACAGTACCTTCGGTCAGCAACAAATCGACAGCATTCTGCAAAAGATCGATACCTCACTTTCCATTTACAACCCCCAATCTCTGATCACCCGTTTCAATACTTCAAACGGCGGTGTTGCGATGGACGATCACTTCCGCGCCGTGTTGAATAAATCTCTCGAAACTTACCGCCAAACCAACGGCATCTTCGATATTACTGTTCAGCCCCTCGTGCAAGCCTGGGGTTTCGGGCCAAAGAAAATAAACTCCCTTCCCGATTCTGCAGCTATAAAGACCTTAAAAAGCTGTGTAAGCTCATTAAACCTTTATACAAAGGGAAACGCCCTGTTTAAGAAAAGATCCTGCACCAGCATCGATATGAACGGAATTGCCCAGGGCTACAGCGTTGATGTAATTGCCCGGTTCCTCGAATCCCACGGCATCACCAACTACCTGGTTGAACTGGGAGGTGAGATCAGGGTAAAAGGGTATAAACAACCCGGCATGGAGAAAATGAAAATAGGCATAGAAGCCCCGGGCGGGAACGATTTTGAACTGTCGATGATCAGCAAGATCATTTCGGTCGACAGCGGCGCTATTACCACCTCGGGCAGCTACCGGAAATTCTATGAAAGTGAGGGTAAAAAGGTCACCCACCTGATCGATCCGCGCACCGGCTACCCGGCCCGCAATGAATTGATCAGTGTGACCGTATTTGCGCCCGATGCCATTACCGCCGATGCCTATGATAACGCATTGATGGTGATGGGGCTGCAAAAAGCACTGCAGTTTACGGAGCAGCGAAAAGACATCGCGGCTCATTTTATATACCGTACCCCCAATGGCCTGATCGCAGATACCGCATCGAAAGGGTTTTATAAATTGATGCAGGCAGAACGTAGAACGCTAAACGAAGAACGCTGAACGCAGAAGGCGGAATGAAGGGAATACTAAAATAATCACGAACTGGCGTTCAGCCTTAAGCGTTCAGGCGTCAGAGCGAGGTTGCGGAATGCCAGATTTCTTAAAATGGGGGTAGCGTTAAGTCTTAAGTCTTAAGCGTTCAGCATAAAAAATTAAATTGTGAGGTGGATGCAGCCGATAAATGGGATTTTACTACTTATACAGGGGTAGGGTCCTGATTTCATTTATCGATAAAACATTAAACTTTTGCTTTTGCTTTATGAGCAGACGACATTTTATTAAACAGTCTGGTTTGCTGGCCGGCGGCCTTTTGTTAGGTAATCAATGGTTACAGGCTTTTGCCGGAACCACTGAAAAAATAAACATCGGCATCATTGGGTGCGGCGACCGCGGTACGGGTATTATGAAAATGCTCGGCGAACTGGGCAACCGTTTTGCGGTGACGGCCATTTGCGATGTACTTGACTTCAGAATTGAAAGTGCAAAGAAGAGCGCGCCTTCCATAGAGCCCAAAGTATATAAAGATTACCGCCAACTGCTCGATGACAGATCAATTCAGGCGGTGGTGATCGCTACCACGCTTAGCGAACATTACCGCATCGCCAAAGACGCATTGCTCGCCGGCAAACACATCTACCTTGAAAAGGCGATGACCTATTCAATTGATCAAACGCTCGATCTGGTAAAAATGTCAAAAGCTCGTCCTGCGCAGATCGTACAAATAGGCCACCAGTACCGGTCAACCCCCTTATACTTTAAAGTAAAGGAGATGATCGATAAAGGGTACCTGGGCAAAGTTACGCAGATAGATTCCCGCTGGGACCGCAACTGGAACTGGCGTCGATCCGTTCCTGCGGGCTATACCGATAAGCAGGTGAACTGGCGGATGTATAAAGAATATTCCGGCGGATTGCCGGCAGAGCTGTTATCGCACCAGATGGATTTTGTAAACTGGGCATTCAACACCCATCCCGATGAAGTGCTGGGCACAGGTGGTATCGACTTCTATAAAGATGGCCGCGAAACTTACGACAACGTACAGGTGATGCTGCGCTATTCAAAAGAAAACATGATCGGTAACTTTGGCGCCACCTGCGGTAACGCGCACGACGGTTATATTTTCAAAATAAAAGGCACCAAAGGCGCGGTGCATCTGCTGATGCATGATGGCGTATATTATCCTGAAGCTGCTACAAAAAAAGAATTGCAGACAGTAGATGGTGTAACCGGCGCCACAAAAATAGAATGGAACAAAGAAGGCGGTATCAAAATTATGAACGAGCCCATGAAAGATGGTACCTGGTATGCCTTGCTGGAATTCCATGATTGCATAACCAATAAAAAAACACCGGCATCGAATATCATTACCGGCGGTACCACGGCCATTTGTGTTGCACTGTCCAACAAAGCCATCTTTAATCACACCATTGAAAAATGGAAACCTGTATATAACATATCGTAATTCTTATTTTAACTGACATATGAAAAAACTTTCCTGCGCACTCCTGGCAATTATTTTGGCAATAGTAGTCACAGCTCAGACGGGCAAAGGCTGGACGAATTTATTTGATGGAAAAACCTTTAATGGCTGGAAGAAGATCACCGGCACAGCCGAGTATAAGATCGAGGATGGCGCAATCGTTGGTATTACCGTTCCCAATTCACCCAATACCTTTCTGGTAACAGAAAAAGAATATGGCGATTTCATATTGGAACTGGAAGTGAAAATAGAAGACACCACATCCAATTCAGGTATTCAGTTCAGAAGTCATTATAATCCGCAGTTGAATAATGGAAAAGGCCGGGTGTATGGTTACCAGTTTGAACTTGACCCATCAGCCCGCCGCTGGACCGGCGGCATATATGATGAAGCCCGCCGCGACTGGTTATATCCCTTATCACTGAACCCTGCTGCGCAAAATGCCTTTAAACCCGGTGAGTTCAACAAAGTACGTATTGAGTGCATTGGAAACAATATAAGAACATGGGTGAATGACATTCCAGCTGCGTATGTTGTAGATACGGTTGATAAAAGCGGTTTTATTGCGCTGCAGGTGCATTCGATCAATAAAGCCGAGCTGGAAGGTAAAAAGATCCACTGGCGTAATATCCGAATTAAAACAGGCGGCCTGAAACCTGCCGCTTTCGCAAAAGGCGTTTATGTCGCCAATTATATTCCCAATAACCTGGCGCCTTATGAAAAAAGCGATGGCTGGAAGTTGTTGTTCGATGGTAAAACCTCCAATGGTTGGGTAGGAGCTTACAAAACTACATTTCCTGCAAAAGGATGGGAGATAAAGGATGGTACATTAACGGTGCAGTCATCTACCGGCGGCGAATCAACCAATGGCGGCGATATTGTAACCAAAGATCAATATAGCGCGTTCGATCTGTCGTTCGATTTTAAGATCACACCCGGCGCCAATAGCGGTGTAAAATACTTTGTGACCTTATCGGAGAAAAATTCCGGTTCTGCCATCGGGCTGGAATACCAGGTGCTTGACGATACCCTGCATCCCGACGCCAAACTGGGACGTGAAGGCAACCGGACCCTCGGTTCTTTATATGATCTTATAAAAGCCGATAAGCAAAAACGGTTCATTCGCCAGCCGGGGCAATGGAATACAGGCCGGGTGGTTGTATATCCCAACAATCATGTGGTGCATTATCTGAATGGCGTAAAAGTGGTTGAATATGATCGAGGTTCACCGGCGTTTAAAGAGCTGGTTGCCAACAGCAAGTATAAAGTATGGAAGAACTTCGGCGAAGCGCCCAAAGGGCATATCCTGCTGCAGGACCACGGCAATGAGGTAAGCTTCAGGAGCATCAAGATCAAAGAGTTGAAATAGCTGTAAATGGCTGATAAATTATTACAATACCCTGGCGGAAGTTTTCGTCGGGGTATTTTGTTAGACGACGTTTTTGGCGTTCCGGCACAGTTGGAGAGTTACCTAAAAAAGAAAGGTCGCCTTTTTACAGGCGACCCTACACTAATCAAATACCATTAACCATTAAACCTTATCCTACTGCAAAGTTGCAAAAGAATATGCAATTAAAAAATAGTTGCACCAAAGATTTTGCAGGAATAAATAATTACTCCTAGAAAACGGTGGAAAAAATTGGGAATATTACGATAGTAAACGATCCATACTGCAAAAAAGCTGCACCAAATTGATGATTACCTGTCTTGCTAAAAAGTTGCTAAAGCGTGAACGCAGTAAAATGACAGCCATCAACATTGAGGATAGTAATGTCGTGAAAGCCTTGCGGGGAGCAATAAGTGTCTGTTTTACAACGGAATTCTCAAAACACTGTCTTTTGTAATGTTAACTGTTAATCTTTTCGATTCGTTGCTATAGTTGATTAGCAGAGTATAAGTGCCGGGAACCTGCAAATTGGGGAGAAAAAAAACGCCCTGGGAATCGGTTTGCGCGGCAATGTCGGGATGTTCATAACTTCCTTCGGCGATCATCACTATAGCGCCTTCAATGGGGGTGCCGGTGGCAGATTTATACAATACCCCTCTTACGCTGGTTGTGCTTGCTGTTGACATAACTAAATTATGGTTTTTGATCAACCAGTATACTGTTAAAAAGCAGAAAAGGATGGCGGTAATGGCCATCCATCCTTTTCTGTTTTGTTTTATTACATGCCAAGATTCTTCCATGCCTGGATGTTGTTGAATACAGGCTGTACAATTCTTGTTGCTGAATTTCCGGTGATCAATCCGTTGGTATGAATACCTACTGCATAGCGGGCATTTCCAACTTTGACCCAAACCGGAGAACCACTTTGTCCGCCCATGGTATCAATTTCATAATAAATAACGCGGGGAGTTACTGATTTTGCCTTGCGGGCCATAAACCATTGTTGATTGCCGCCTTTGTCGCCCGGGTAGCCACTCAGGTTCAAATAGGCGTTCATCAAATAAGGATTGTCTTTTACCGCAAAACCGAACACTCCGGTTTTATCGCCCGGGCGCGATGCGCGTGGCAGGATGATACAGCCGTAGTCATATTCTCTTTTTTTATCGTTTACCCAGCCGGAAACGCTTCTGAACGAAGTTCCGATATAGGAACCGTATGGGCGTGCAGCATCATTTAAGCCTGGTATTACCTCGATGCTTTTAGGCCATCCGCCCTGGGCATGCAGGTAAACGCAGTGGCCGGCGGTAATGATGGTGCGGGGAGCAACCAGCCAGCCGGTTCCAATAAAACGGGCTCCGTTTTGTGCGGTGATGCGAAGGGAGCATATAGCACGCCATGGGAATGATGTAGTGGGAGAGATGCGAACCCGGTCATCTGTACCGATAATTACTTCGGAAATACTTTTTTCATACAATTCGGGATAACTGGCAAAGAAAGCATCCCGCATGAATGCGCCTTCTCCTTCCTCTTCTGTTACCTCTGTACCTGCCTCTTCCAGTGAAGAGGAGATGTAGGACGATTCAGATTCGTTTTCCGTGCTCAACCTGTTATACAGCTCTTTATCGGCTTCGCCTGGTTTCGACATCTTAAAGCCTTCCACCTGTTCTACTTCTGTTTCAGTTTCAGATTCTGTTCCCATGTATGACTGACCTGGCAGATTTTCAATGACGCCCGTGCCGGGTGCTGTAGCCAGCAATTGTTCTTTGTCGTTGCCATTCTTGGGTGAACGCAGTGTTTCAGAGAAAGTTTTTGGCTTCATAAATTAGTTTTTTGGGTTATTGTAATGAGCTGAAGGGGGGAGGAAAGCAGCGATCGTACGTGCCGGTACAAACAAACCTGTTACGTACAGGTGTATGTAATGCAGATCCGTTAAATGATCGAACTTAACCTTTCATTACAGTGAAACCATATACCACAGATGGGAACGGAGAAGTGATTTGTTGAGAGGCAATCAATGTTAACAGTTGCCATTACCCGAAATGATAATTAGTGCGGGGATCCTTCAGAGCCGGTATGTATTTCGGGTAATGATGGGAGGTGGTTACCTCTGTAATTCCTCATAGGCCTTCTTATGAGGTGAAATCAACGCTTTGGACGGTTATGGTTTTCGTATACATATTTCCTTTCAATAATACTACTACCCTCCACTTCACCTTTTAAAGATATAGAGTATATTTTATATTCATTCTCTTTTCATATAAAATAATTGTGAACAGCAAGTCTTTGTAACATGTATAATGTACTATAACGTTCCCTTGTTTAAACACGAAAGCTCCCGCTAACGGCGGGAGCTTTCGCTATCTAAAAAACAAAATATTAGCTATTTATGAAGTTTGTGATTGAGAAACCTTTTGTTGTTCACTGTTCTTATCAACCGTTATTACCGGAATCTTTGATCCATATGACAACAGTTTACGGGTAATGCGGTTCCACCATCCGGGCATATGGAATTCTTTCAGTGGGTTGGCCATTATAAGATCGGCATTGATGCGTTTTGAGAACTCAAGCGTGCTCTTGGCCAGGTTCTTTCCTTCCAGTAAAAAGCATTGTACGGGAATGGTGCTGAGGCTTTGTATAACTTCCAGCGTTTTGTTAACGACCGCTTCTGCAGCGTTATCATCTTTACGCAGGCTTACCAGGTAAACGGTACTTTGAAACGTACGGGCCAGTAATGTGGCCAGTTTAATACGGCGTACCGGTACTTCGTTGGTAAGCGGCAATACGATCTTTTTGAAATGGCTTACCAGTCCGCTCGACCTGATGGCCAGGGCAGGTACGTTAGTTTTACGCGCCAGCTGGCTGATGGAAACGGAAGATAATATGCGATGGATGAGATTGAATTTCGACAGGCCTACTACTACCAGGTCCATATCGTATTGCTCAATATATTTTACCAGTTGCTGACTGGGGCGGCCCTGCAGTAAACTGATCTCTATTTTTCCTTCGCCGCATAAATGATGTCGGTAGGTTTCTTTAAGCAACTCAAGTTTTTTGCGCGCATTATTCAGGTCGGCGGTTATGTCGTAAGGCAACAGCATGCTTGCGTCTACGGGCACCAGCGGCAGCAGGTTCTTTGATACCACGTGTACCAGGTGAATATTGCACTGGAAGGTATTAGCCAGTTCAATAGCCTTGGAAAGTGCCCATTTGCTGCGGCCGGAGAAATCGACTGGCACAAGAATGTTATATAATTTTCCTGGCATAGACGTTCGTTTTAGGTTTACTGATTAGAAATGTGGTTAACTGTTAACTATGTCCCTGGTGCTTAGGCCAGCGTAAGCAGCAATTTAAAACTATTCTCCCGAATATTGGTAGATGCTATCGTTTCGAGCAGATCGTCTTTGGTTCTAAACGCAACGCCCTGGCCGGCATGGCCTACCATACAACGGTCGTCGCGGCTGTCGCCCACAACAATACAACGTTGCAGGGGCACATTGTACTTGTCACAGGCATATTGCAGGGCGTTGGTTTTGCAATAGGAGTGGCCGCATACGCTTTCGGGCGAACCAAAAAAATAAGAGGGAAGATTTATTTCGCCCGTTGCCTTTCCTTCAAAGAATTCAAGCTGATTGGCATAAGAGAAATCGGCTCCTATTTTTTGCCGTACAAAATTGGTGATCAATGTATAGCTGTTGCTGATGAGGCCAATGATATAACCGCGGTTCTTCAATTCCCGCACTACTTCTTTTATATCACTTACCATGTCTATCTGGCTGGCTACATGCAGCAATTCATCCATTGTGCGCCCTTTTAAAAACGAGCCGACGCGTTTGGTTAGGATGATGGCGTCTTTTTCGCGGGCGCGCAGGTCTTCCAGTTTGGCGGTAAAGCCAAATGCTGCCGCGCAGGCATCGATGAACCGGCCTTGCAAAATGGTATCATCCATATCGAAGATGGCCATTTTGTGAAAGCCTGATAATTTTTCCCGCAGGGTCTTATTCATTTCGCGGTTAATGGTTTCCAGCGAATGGATCTCTTCTTCGCTTATAACATCTGAATGCTGCATCTGGGTTTTGCTGATGATGGCCCGGCTTACTTCCTTACTCATTTTGCCCAGCGCCTGCCAGGGTTTGCTTTTATTTTCTATGTAGCCAATGTTTACTTCGGTTACCCGCGCTTTCATTAAATACATGTCGATAAGGATGCCGATATCGACACCGTAATCGTTAAAGAAATCGAGCTTTTGGAAATATGATTTTTTACCGGCTATCATCCCGCTGAGCGGCTGTGAGAAATGCGAAAGGCCGGGAAAAAAGATGTTGAGCAAAGGTTTGGCAACCAGTTCGGTTACCCGCCCTGCGTTGCGGGCAAAGCTGCCTTTTACAAAATCCGCCTCGTCGGCCAGCAGGGGCGCTGCGAGGTTGGAGACAGTTCCTTCCGGATAAGGATCAATATCGCCATCCAGGAAAATGATCAGCTCATTGGTGGCCCTGGCAATACCATCTTTCATGGAAATGCCTTTACCCCGTACCTTGCTGATAATAACCTGAGCTCCGGCTTGCTCTGCTATTTGGGCCGTATCATCTTCCGACTTGTCATCAACTACAATGATCTGGGTTACCTGCGGAAACTGCTGGCAGAAACGTACCACATTGGCAATAGTTTTCCCTTCGTTTAATACAGGTATAATTACAGTTAGCATAAATTTCTCCGGTTTATTGTTTCTACGTGTGTGCAGTGTTCGAGGAAAAAGAAAGCTTGAAAATAGGCCTATCTGTATGCGCATGCCAAAGCCTCACTAAAAAGGCAAAAGATGTGCCTTTGTTTTAATCAGGCATTAAAATCTCGTTATGTGGGGAAAAATCCACATATAATGTGTCCTGGGCTTGTTTTTCCTGCCTTGTAAGATCAACTGTAGATATTGACTGGGGGTTAATATGCTATTAAAAGAAAATTAAATAAAAAGGTATGCCAGCGGGGGAATTGACGAGTTAACAAGTATTCCTATGTGCTGCGGCTTGATTAATAGTTTACAGGTTAACGAGGCAGCTGAAAAGTTGATAAAGGTGATAATGTTGATAGAGGTAGGAGACTAAACATTCGATTACCCTTTTAGGGGGCAGGGGGTGAGGTGGTAAATAAAAAATCCTTCCGGTTGCCCGAAAGGATTTATATAGTGTCGTTGGGAAGTGTTATTAATAATCTCTGTTGTATCCACCGCCGCCACCGCCGCGATTGTAGCCACCTTTTTTGTAGCCACCGCCGCCGCCGCCGCCACCGAAGCTGCGTTTTTTGAATCCGCCGCCGCCGCCACCTTGTGGTTTAGGCTGAGCTTCGTTAACGATAATCTTACGGCCTAAAACTTCAGACTCGTATAAGCTGGTCAGCGCGTTTTGTGCTTCGCTGTCCTCAGGCATTTCAACGAATCCGAAACCTTTGCTACGTCCGCTGGTTTTGTCTTTAACAATTTTAGCAGAAGTAACTGAGCCGTACTGCTCAAACAGGGTTCTCAAATCCTCATCGGTCATTTGCCAGGAGAGGTTCCCTACATAAATGTTCATTGTAACGAAAATTTTAGTGTTCTGAAAAAAAGGATAATGGCAATAGTTGCTACAATGAACTGAGGAAACCGAAAAACAGGTAAGACACTGCAGAACATGAGAACTAAGACATTAATCTAACATGAAGATAGGAGAAATAATTTGATTTAAACAATAAAAAAATTACCTACCCCAATAAGGGAGCGGGTTTGCACAAAATACTGAATTCATCAATGACAAGTACTTATGCAACAGTAAGGGTATTCCCATTGGTTATTCGAAAACAGGCCTGGATGACGTGGTTATGCAATATGGCATTTTTTACTATAATATCCACCTTAAGAATACCTTAAAAAAAGAAAGCCTTCCCTGCCCGCAGGCAGAAAAGGCAGTTGTTATATTGAAGTGGGAACAAAATTACTCAGCCACTACTTCAAATTCCAGCTCGGTTGAATGACCGTTGCCGAAATCGATGGTAGCTTTATAAGCGCCCAGTTCTTTTACTTCATCAGGAAGAGTGATCCTTTTACGATCGATCTCATATCCTTTTTGCTCGCGGATGGCGCGGGCCAGTTGCAATGAGGTAACGCTACCGAAGATCTTGCCGCTGGTACCGGATTTAGCTCCGATCTTCAGGGCGCCTTCTTTCAGTTTCGCGATAACTTCATTGATAGCAGAAAGCATTTTCTTTTCTTTCTTCTCTATTTGTTTTCTTCTTTCCTCTAATTGTTTGAGGTTAGAAGGGCTGGCTTCTACCGCGAACTTTTGAGGAATAAGAAAATTACGGGCATAGCCATTGCGCACTTTAACGACCTCATTGGCACCACCCAGGTTATCTACGTCTTGTATCAGTATTATTTCCATGGTTGTCCTCCTACTTTAAAAGGTCAGTTACGTACGGTAATAAAGCCATTTGACGAGCTTTCTTACAAGCCTGTGCTACTTTACGCTGGTACTTCAGTGAGTTACCGGTAATGCGGCGGGGCAGTAATTTACCTTGCTCGTTCAAAAACTTTTTCAGGAACTCAGCGTCCTTGTAGTCGACATACTTGATGCCATATTTCTTGAAACGGCAGAATTTCTTCCGGGGTTTCTCGGTTTTAATGGCGGTCAGGTACTTAATTTCATTTGCTTTTGCCATAGTACTATCCCTCTACTTTTTCAGTTCCTGTAGGTACACCACTTCTCTTTTTGTTATTGTACTCGACGGCGTATTTATCGAGCACAGTGAACATGTGACGCAACACATTGTCGTCACGCAGCAATTGAATTTTCAACTGCTCATTGAGGTTGGATGGCGCTTTGTATTCCATTACCCAGTACAGACCAGTGGTCTTTTTCTGGATCGGATACGCCAGTGATTTCAGTCCCCAGGGATTTTCGTGCACAATTTCACCGCCGATACTTTTGATATAGTCGGTGTATTTTTTCTGAGACGCTTTGAAATCATCGTCAGAAAGCACAGGGGTAAAAATCACCATCAATTCGTAATTGTTCATTGATCCCTGTTTGTTGGTTAAAAAATAATTTTTAAAATGGGCTGCAAAAGTAGCACAAATTTCTCAATGGGCAAGGG
>CBIHPC010000200.1:0-11228 GCA_966211305.1 uncultured Niastella sp. | reverse complement strand
ATTCGATCAAAAATACGGAATACGATGGCAGGCATTTATTTACATATCCCGTTTTGCAGGCAGGCCTGTCATTACTGTAATTTTCATTTCTCCACTTCACTGAAGCTAAAGAACGAATTTGTACAGGCTTTATTGAAGGAAATAAGCCTGCAGCAGAATTATCTGCCCGCCGAACCGGTGAACACTATCTATTTCGGCGGCGGCACCCCTTCCCTGCTTACCATCGATGAGCTCGCCGGCATTCTGCAAACCCTGCGGCAACAATTCAACGTAGCCGCCGATGCCGAAATTACGCTGGAGGCCAATCCCGATGACCTGGGTGAAGAAAAATTAAAGGAATGGCGGCCGGCCGGCATAAACCGGTTAAGCATCGGCGTGCAATCGTTCTTTGAAGATGACCTGCGCTGGATGAACCGGGCGCACACGGCCCAACAGGCGATAGATAATCTGCAGCTGGCAAAAAAGTATTTCGATAATATTACCATCGATCTTATTTATGGTACACCTACCCTGCCCGATGATAAATGGCAGCACAACGTGCAACAGGCCATTGCGCTGGGCATTCCACACCTCTCGGGTTATGCGCTTACCGTAGAGCCCGGCACGGCGCTGGCCTCCATGATCAATAAACACAAAACCACGGATGTAAATACAGAAGACCAGGCGCGGCAGTTCCTGTTGCTGATGGACTGGTTGCAGGCTGCGGGCTATGAACATTACGAGATCTCGAATTTTGCGCTGCCCGGTATGCGTAGCCGACATAACAGTTCTTACTGGCAGGGGGCATCGTACCTGGGTTTGGGCCCATCGGCCCATTCATTCAATGGGAAATCGCGGCAATGGAATATTGCTAACAATGCCCTGTATATAAAATCACTGCAAGAAGATAAAGTACCGTTTGAAATTGAAACCCTCACTGAAACGCAACGGTTGAACGAATACATTATGACCTCGCTGCGAACCATGGAAGGTTTGCATGTTGAATTTGTGGCCAGCCGGTTTGGTGAAAAAGCGGCTGCCAAACTGAAACTGGAAGCGCAGCCATTTATCGACGCCGGAAAAATGCAATGGAGCAATGATCATTTACAACTAACAAAGGAAGGCAAGCTGTTTGCAGATGGAATTGCAGCTGAGTTGTTTGCCTGACCCCTCTGGCCCCTTAGGGAGTACCCGACGATAAAGCGTTTCGGCTGCGCTCAACGTTGCTGTCTATCGCCTTCCGGTACACGTTTCATCCCAAAATTCTCCGGCTCTCCTTTTACCCTGAGCAAAGACAGCCTTTACCCTTCTTCGCAAATCCTTCGCAAATCCTTCGCAATTTTGCGAAGAAACCTAAGCGGAATCTAAGAGAAGTTCCGAAGAAGTTGCGAAGAAAGCCTTACAAAGAATACGTTGTCAATAAGTTATACCACACAAAAAATGCGTTCCGGCGGAACGCATCATTGATAATCAGTTCTTTATAATTGATTTAGACCGAATGATGGTCTTTTTTCAGGTATTTTATAACCTCATTGATGATCACAATACCGGCCAGCACCAGCATTGCAGTAACTCCATATGGTCCTAATGAGAACGGCATAAAATTTAATGTGATAATTCGATAATGTGATAATGAAAACAGCCACATTATTACCAGCGCACATTTCTTATTCGTCGCAAAGCGGCTGTATTTATTACAAAAGCCTCTCGTGTTTGTTTATCAGACCAGCGTTTTTTCTACAAGATTAAAGCCCTTCCTGGGTTTAACATTTTCCCATAAAATGCGGTAAACGGTTTCGGCTATGGGCATTTCGGCGCCTATTTGTTTATTAACGAGATAGATACACCTGCTGGCATTATACCCTTCGGCAACCATGTTCATTTCAAGCTGGGTGGCCTTTACCGAATATCCCTTGCCGATCATATTACCAAAAGTTCGGTTACGGCTGTACAGCGAATAACAGGTTACCAGCAGATCGCCGAGGTAAACCGAAGCCGCATAGTTTTGATTTTGCCTGTGCGTAATGGGATCCTCGCCTTCATGCACACCTACCTCAATATGTTTTATACCCACTTTCTTTAAGAAGCCGGCCATTTCATCGGCGCAATTGGCGATCAATACGCTCAGGAAATTATCGCCGTATTCAAGCCCGTGCGCAATACCGGCGCCTAATGCGTAAATGTTTTTCAGTACGGCGGCATATTGCACGCCGTACACATCACTGTTTACGATCGTATTGAGGTATTCGGTAGTAAAACAGGCCGCTATCTTTTCAGCCATGGCCACATCAACGCCCGAAAAAGTGAGGTACGATAATTTTTCAGAAGCTACCTCCTCTGCATGGCAGGGCCCCATTACCGTAAAATAATCAGACAAAGGCAGGTTGAATTTTTCTTTCAGGTAATCGTTCAGCAATAAATTATTATCGGGGAGAATACCTTTTACCGCGGAGATCACTTTTTTGCCTTCGAAAGCATTTGCAGGCAAACCGGCCAGTGATGCCGTTACGTAGGCAGAAGGAACAGCTATCAGTACACAGTCGCTGGCGGCTATTGTGCCTGCGATATCAGTGCCCAGGGTAAGGAGACTGGTATCGAAATATACCGAGCTTAAGTAACCGGGATTGTGATGCCGATGCTGCAGGTGATGTACAATTTCCTCACTCCGTACACACCAGTTCAACGATTGTTTATTATCTGTACAAATTTTCGCCAATGCCGTAGCCCAGCTGCCACTCCCTATTATTCCCAGTTGCATGTAGTTATTTGTTTGCCCAAAAATAGGCATAAAGGCACAAAGGCAACGAGGCAACGAGATAAAACTGACCGCTGCCAGCCTAATACCTTGTTGCCCCGTTGCCTTGTTGCCTTATTTCTTCACTTCAAACAATTTATCCTTCGGTACCACTTTCACCTTAGTGCCATCTTTTAATGTTTTACTAATGACGTTATAAGGAGCTACCACTACTTCATCGCCTGCTTTCAGGCCCTGGGTAACTTCAATATTGTTTATATCCTGGATACCGGTTTTAACCACATGCTTTTTCACCGTACCGTCTTTTTGTAAAACGAACACCACTTCATCGAGATCCGATGAGGTTGATTTGGTTTCTTCCTGCGCACCTTTGTCCTTATTCCTTTCTTCCCTGTCCTTATCGTTACCCACTACGTTGTCGGTTCCTTTTTCGCGGGTGCTAACGGCATTGATAGAAGTTGAAAGCACATTGGCCTTTGTACGCGTTTGAATATCGGCGCTTGCATTCATACCGGGCCGGAAAGGAAAATATCTTGGGCGTTGTTTATCGAACAGATCGGCATATGACTCGCGGAATAACCTGATGTGCACTTTATAATTCGTTACATCGTTCGATGTAGATGCGGCAGCGCTGGCCGTGGTATTGCTGCTGGCAATTTGCGTAACCAGTCCTTTGAATTTACGGTTATTGTACGCATCTATCTCCACCAGGGCTGAATCGCCGAGTTTTACTTTGGGAATATCATTTTCCCCTACTTCAACCTGTACTTCAATAATGCTCATATCGGCAATGCGCATCATTTCGGTACCTGCCATCATAGAGTTACCTACAACCCTTTCACCCGCCTTTACATTCAGTAACGATACCACTCCGCTCATCGGCGCCAGCACGGCCGTACGGCTCAGGTCTTTATTGGCTCTTTCAAGGCTGGCACGCGAACCGGCAATACCGGCTTCGCCACTGCGAATGTTTTGTAAAGCGGCGTTGTAATTTGCCTGGGCTGACTGCAATGAGTTTTGCGCCTGCTCAAATTCCGCCTGGGAAATCACTTTTTCTCCCCGCAATTGCTTCTGGCGTTCGAAAGTGGTTTTGGCCAGTTCGAGTGCGCTCTCCAAACTCTTCAGCTGCGCCCTGCTGTTATCTACCAGTGCCTGCTGGCGGTTTACTTCCGCAGCAGCCTGGTTACGCTGGGTAGAATAAATATCGGCATAGATCTTTGCCAGCACCTGTCCCTTGCGAACGCTATCGCCTTCTTTTACCTGCAGGTCTACAATTTCACCAGAGATGTCGGGACTTACTTTCACTTCTATTTCGGGATAAACCTTACCGCTGGCATTTACTGTTTCGATAATGGTGCGCAGCGCTACTTTTTCCGTGGCCACCTTTAAGCCTTCCTCCTTTCCGATAACGCCGGCCTTCTTAAGGCCTAACAGCGCCAATACAAGGATCACAAGGGCCAGCGTGATCCACAATAATTTTTTCTTCTTCATACTGAATGGTTGTCGCGGTTTAGAATCTCATGAACAATTTAACAGATGTACCACGTTTTGTTATAATACCAGCAGTAAGTGTGGCACACCTTACGCTGCGGCACTTTATAATTTTATTCCCTGTCCTTTATAAAACTCCAGCACTTTCATCTTGAACACGTAATCGAACTGTGCTGAGGTCATATCGAGCTGGGCGCGGTTCATATTGTTTTGGCTTATCAGGTAATCGTATGAATTTAACAGGCCAAGGTCATATCTTTTCTGTGCAAATTCAAACGCCTTTTGGGTTACCTCATACGTTTTCTTCGCAGCATTGAATTTCTCAAGAGCGGCCGATGCATTATAGTATGCTTTATAAATATCGTTCTTCAACGTTTGATCGGCGAGTGAACGGGTAAGCTCTGCATTTTTAAGATCGAGCTTCGATCGCTGATAGTTGAAACGGGCGTTGCCGCCGCTGTTGATAGGCACCGCAATGCTGAGCCCGAGGCTTTGCCTGAAGTTATTATTGATCTGGGTTCCCCATCCATCCCAACGTTCGCTAAAAGTTTTCTTGCCCTGGTTTACCGATACATTCGGCGTATACACAAGGTATTCGGCGCCCGATAAACGTACCACGTCGCCGCTAGGTGTAAAACCGTTCATTGTTATACCGGTCACTTTTTTGTCGGCGCTTGAAAAGTTCGTACCCAATGTACCCCCAACCGAAATAGTGGGTAACATGGCTGCGCGGCTTGCGCGTAAAGATGCTTCCAGCGATTGCTGTCTTAACAAATTGGCTTTTTGCGCAGGCTGGTTATGGATAGCGATCTGGAATACAGTTTCGGGTTGCAGCTGCAGTATAGGTTCTACCGGTATTTGTTCAACCGGGGGCTCGGCAATATCGAAAGCCTTCCCCGCATCGATATTTAAAACCTGTTTCAATTGCAACAGGTTTTGATCGGCAGTTGCTTTGGCTGTAATGTAATTGGAACTGTCGGTAAAGTATTGTCCTTCCAGCGTTGTGGCCTCCAGTTCGGGTGCGGCGCCTGCATCCACTCTTTTCTTCACCAATTCCCACTGGCTAAATGTTTGCTGCATTTGCGTTTTGGCTATCGCTATCTGCTGATACGATAACAGCACCTGCAAATAATACGTGGCTACGGTGAGTGAAATATCATTTTTGATCTTCTCCACATCCATTTTGGCAGCATCGGAACTGAAACCGGCAGCTACTATATTGTTGCGGATGCGATGCCAGTTAAATACGGTCACCCCGGCGCTCAGGCTGTAGCCCTGGTACAACAACTGGTTACTGGTGAACTGGTTGGTGGTAGGGTCAATTGACCGTCCCCATTGTAACCCGGTATTGGTGCTGAAGTCGGCATTAGGGTACTGCGACCACCTTGCCTGTTGCTGATTTACATCGGCCAACCGTGCCTGCAGATCGGTTTGCTGAACGGAGATATTATTGGCCAGCGCATATTCAACACAACGGCGCAGGTCCCATTTGTCCTGTGCAGATGCATTGAACACAAGGCAACCAACAAGGAAAGGAATAAATATCAGGGCCTTATTGTTTTTCATCAAAATTTATAATTTATTATTAATGGCCAGGTGGAACTCATCATAAAGAAATTTTCATTGCCCGGTGACGATGATGAAAATTTTTTTATGAGTGTTTCATGGTCCAAAAGTAATCGTAATGAGAGGTGAAAGAACTTGTTTTTGATAAACGGTCAGTTAAAATAATGAATTAACAGCAACAGGTGAATGGTATATACATGCCGATGCCCGCTGCTGAAAACGGCTCTCAACATGCGGTTCAGCTGGTGGTCAACTACCTTAACTGAAATATTATCTTTTTCACTATGCTTTCCCTTGCCTTCGCACCTGTTTTCCGGCTTTTGGCCCGGCCCTGGCGGACGAGATAAAAATTACCGGCTTTTTTGCCCGCCTTCGCCAGTGCTCCGGCGGGCGAGGGCAAATGCCTGTTCAAAATCGGCGATCAGGTAATCCGGGTCTTCGAGGCCTACATAAAAACGGATCATTTTATGAGACCGGTTGCCTGCATCGAAGTGTTCCGGTAATATGGAAGCACAACGCGGAATGGCCAGGCTTTCATGGCCACCCCAACTCACGGCCATTAGAATGTGTCGCAAAGATTCGCAGAAGGTTACAATCTGTTGCATTTTTTCTGCTTTCATTACTATCGTAAGCAGTCCGCAGGCCCCGGTCATCTGTTTGCGAGCCAGCTCGTATTGCGGAAAAGAGGGATCGAAAGGAAAGATCACTTCCTGCACCAGGGGGTGGTTTTTGAGATATTCCACCACTTTGGCGGTGGTGGCAGAAATGCGTTCGAGCCGAATAGGCAGGGTACGCAGGCCGCGGATCAGCAGCCAGGCGTTGAATGGCGATATGCCATTCCCTATGTTCAGCAGTTCATTGTCGAAGATCTTCTTCATCATCTGGCGGGTACCCGATAATACCCCCGCCACTACATCGCTATGGCCGCCTATGAACTTGGTGGCCGACTGCAATACCATATCGATACCCATGGCAATCGGGCGTTGATACAATGGTGTGCAGTAGCTGTTATCGCAAATAGTTATAATATTTTCAGCTCTTGCCAGGTCGGCAACGGCCTGCAGGTCCTGCAAAACAAAATCCCAGCTGTTGGGCGATTCAAGGTAAATAATCCTGGTATTGGGAAGAACGGCCCGCTCGAAATTTTCGATGTTGGTGCCATCTATATAGGTAGTGCTGATGCCAAAACGGGGAAGAATGTTATCGAACATTTTCTGCGCCCACGTATACGGGTTGCGAACCGAAACGATATGATCACCCGATTGCACATTCGAAAATACCGAAGCAAAGATGGCCGAAGCACCGCTGTTGAACACGAGGCAGTCTTCCGCTTCATCGAGGGCGGCCAGTTTCTGGCGCAGGATATCAACTGTTGGGTTTAAACCGCGGCTATACAGGTAGGTGCTGAACTCATCCTCGAACACTTTACGCAACTCATCAACCTTCTTGAATGCAAAATTGCTGGTTTGCATAATGGGCGGGGAAATAGCACGGAAGTACTGTTCCCGGTCTTCACCTAATTCATTTAAAATATACGACAGGTCAATCATGCGACGTTAGTTTGGTTGAGAAGATTTCCTGAAAGCGCGTAAAACAAAATACAAAGCGAAAAATACCGCAAATACCAATGTACTTACCCACGCTGCTTTTGGGGTATTTATTGCAATGCTGGCAGCCAGAAAAATATAAGCTGCAATAAATATCAGCGGCAGCAAAGGAAACAGTTTCATCCGGTAACTATCTTTTATATCCTCTCCAACGCCCCTTTTTCGCAAAATGAATATCGTAGCAGTTGAAGTGGCCATGCCAATTGAATCTAAAAATATAGTGTGATCGAGAATTTTATCAAATGTTTCGCCATACCATAAGGTAATAAGGCAAAGCGAGGCAAATGCGCTGAGAGATACCACAATTACGTTTCTTTTTAAGGTCACTTTTTTGAAAACAGCCGGTAATACGCCTTCATCGCTCATAGCATACATAACACGGGGATTGCTCATCAGCAATACATTTACATAAGCAAGCACAGAAAGGAATAACAGCACCGATAAAATTGTAAATCCTTTTTCCCCAAATAATTTACCGGCAAGGATGGCAGCAATGGATTGCGCTCCTTTCAGGTTTTCAAAACCTATCACTTTGTAATAGGTGTAATTAATTGTAATATACAGCAACATTATGATAGCTATGCCAAAAAATATCCCTTTTGGTAAAATTTTTGACGGGTTCTTCACTTCGCCCCCGAAATTTATCGTTTGTTGATAGCCGCCATATGTAAAACTTACCGCCACCAGGCAGGCGCCAAAGGCCTTCAGCGTGGTCATGAGACCGGGTTCCGCAACTGCTGCCGGCATCAACGGGGTAGCATAATCGCCGATGAACAATGTGCTTATCAAAAATAACACCAGGCCTATCTTTATTACCGTTAGTACGTTCTGGGTTCGGGAGCTCATTTTAAGCCCCAGCAGGTTCACCCCATAAAAAACGATCACCGCAGCGGTTGAAATGATGCGCTTTATAAAACTCAGGTCCCCGCTACTGCCTTTAAAAAATACGTTGGCCAGGTATTCAGACCCTATCAATGCCACGCCGGCGAGCGAAGCGGCATTGGACACCAGGATTATACAATTGATGGCAAACGCTATGGAAGGGTGATAACAATAGGAGAATATCTTATAATAACCACCGGTGACCGGGTAACGTGAACCGATCTCGGCGTAGGTTAATGCCCCACATAATGCAATCAGTCCACCCACTATCCAGGCCAGGAAGAACATATCGGCAGAGCCCGCCTGTTTAGCCACATTCACCGGCGTGCGGAAAATACCCATACCTATTACAAGGCTTACGACGATCATAGACAGATCGAATAAATTTAACCTCGAAGAAGACTTCATTAATGAAAGTTAAAATAATATTTGCATTTACCTTTAGGGATAATTCATTGAACAATGTTGAAAACCTGGCTCCTTATCTCATTAGCAATTTTAGCAACGGGAACTGCTCATGCACAGAACAGTCCGCATCACGACTCGGCATCAACCTTACAAACGGTGATCGTGAAGGCTTATGAGCAAAACCGGCAGCTACAGGAAGTATCTGCAGCCATAAATGTTATAAACACCGCCCAGTTGGAGCGGTACAACAATACCAGTTTACTGCCTGCACTGAATGCCACGCCAGGCGTGCATATGGAAGAACGTTCACCGGGCAGCTACCGGTTAAACATACGCGGCAGCACCCTGCGCTCGCCCTTTGGTGTACGCAATGTAAAAGTGTACTGGAACGGCATCCCCTTCACCGACCCCGGTGGCAATACCTATCTTAACCAGCTTAGCTATTTTAACGTAAAAAGCATTGAAGTACTGAAGGGACCGGCCAGCAGTTTATACGGCGCCGGCACGGGTGGCGCTGTGCTCATCAACAGCCAAACCAACAAAAGGGAGCCTGGCATAAACCTGCAATACAGCACCGGCAGTTTTAATTTGCAAAATATCAACGCACAGGTGACAACCGGTAATGCCGATCATAATAATACATTCGGCTATACGCATCAAACAAGCGATGGTTATCGCCATCATACCCGCATGCGGCGCGATGTGGCCACCTGGGAAACGCAGGCCATCGCAAATGAAAAACAACAGCTTTCTGCTTCCGTGTTGTATGGCGACCTGTACTACCAAACGCCCGGCGGGCTCACAACCGCTCAGTTCCATAACAATCCCCGTTCGGCACGGCCGGCAGCCGGCGCTTTTCCGGGCGCAGATGATGCGCAGGCAGCCATTTATCAGAAAACATTCCTGGCAGGCATCAACCACCGGTACCGGTTTACCGAACACCTGCAAAACACTACGGTAGTGTATGGCGCTTTCTCAAACATTAAGAACCCTACCTTCCGGAATTACGAAAGAAGAACGGAGCCGCATTTCGGCGGCCGAACCGTTTTCACGTTCGACAAACAATGGGAAGAAAGCAGTTTACAGGTCTCGTTCGGCGGTGAAGGACAACGCGGGTTCTTCAATACCAAAACATTTGCGAATGCAGGCGGCAACCCCGATACCGTGCAAACCGATGACGATATAGACAACTACATTTATTCAGGTTTTGTACAGGGCGATATTCATTTACCAGGCGGCTGGTCGGTAAGCGCCGGTGTAAGCATTAATAAATCGTCTGTAACCATCACCCGGCTCACCGGTGAGCAAACCGGAAAATTGACCGCCAACTTCAACAGCGAATGGGCGCCGCGGCTGGCCATTTCAAAAATACTAATACCCGGTGTGTTGGTGTACACCAGCGTGTCGCGAGGTTTTTCTCCCCCCGGTACCGGTGAAATACTACCTTCTACCAGTATCATCAATACCAGTTTACAGGCCGAACATGGTGTAAACTATGAAGCCGGTTTTAAAAGCAGCTGGTTACAACAACGTTTGTATGTAGAAGTGAATGCGTTTCATTACCAACTTAAAAATGCTATTGTACAGCGGCGCGATGCCAGCGGGGCCGACTATTTTGAAAATGCAGGCAGCACCCGCCAGCAGGGCATTGAATCGCAGGCCAGCTATCAGTTGCTGCCCAATAGTAATCGCTTTGTAAACAATGTACGCCTGTGGGCAAGCCATACCTGGAATAAATTCCGTTACCAGGATTTTAAAGTGATCGCTACCGATTTCTCGGGTAAGAACCTGCCCGGGATCGCCGAACATATACTAACCGCCGGCCTCGACATTACCACACGCCCCGGCCTGTATCTGAACCTTACGTGGTTTTACAGCGACCCTACCGCATTGAACGATGCCAATACCGAAATGGCCGCATCCTATAACCTGGCAGGGGGAAGAACCGGCTGGCGCACTCCGTTGAGCAAATCCATAATGATGGACCTGTTTGCCGGCGTTGACAATTTGTTTGATGTTACCTATAGCCTCGGTAATGATATCAATGCGGCGGGCGGCCGGTATTATAATACGGCCCCCGGTGTTAACTATTTTGGCGGGGTATCGTTCCGGTACCGGTTCGCGCAGAAGCAATAAATTGATTTACAATTAAATAATTACATATTTTTCTTTCCACACCATTGCGGGAAAATTTATATTGGCAGAACACTAACAGCCCCTATTTTTGCTCCGTGATTGGTCCCTGACTATAAATGTCAGGGTTAAAAGGGAAACCGGTGAAAATCCGGTGCTATCCCCGTAGCTGTAAGTTTTTCGACGTGAAACGTGAAACGGCAAACGTGAAATACGTACCCGCCATTTCATCAGCCTGACAAAAGGCAAACTTCACGACTGTTGTTACTCCACACCACTGTTCCGCCAATGCCGGGATGGGAAGGTCTGACAACAGAGAACGAGCCAGAAGACCTGCCAGTTGCAATTTTTAACATCAACGAGCTTTCGGGTGAAAAGCCGGGATGAAATCAGTCTTTCCATACAAG
>CBIHPC010000199.1:0-11253 GCA_966211305.1 uncultured Niastella sp. | reverse complement strand
CAGCAAATAACCAGGCCATTTTCGATACCCTGAAAAAGAAACTGGGTAAAGTACCCAACCTGTTTGCAACCATGGCTTATTCACAAAACGGATTGGGTGCTTACCTCGCCCTGTCAGGCGCTCCCTCTTCACTTACTTCAAAAGAAAAAGAAGTGGTGAACCTGGTAACAAGTCAGGTAAACGAATGTGATTACTGTTTAGCAGCCCATACCGCTATTGCTAAATTAAATGGATTTACAAATCAGCAAATACTTGAGATAAGATCGGGCGCCATTTCATTCGATCATAAATACAATGCACTGGCCGCCCTTGCAAAAAGTTTTGTTGAGAATTTTGGTAAAGCCGATACCCGGTTATTGAATGACTTTTTTGAAGCCGGTTATACGAACGAGAACCTGGTTGACGCCATCTTATTGATCGGTGACAAAACCATTACCAATTACCTGTATGCCGCTACCAGAATCCCTGTTGATTTTCCTGCGGCTCCGGCTTTGAATGCGGTAGTTGCTTAATGAAATAAATGAAGCTGTGGCATCCCGGCGAAGCCGGAGATACCACAGCTCTTTTTCATACCCCAAACGGAAATGTATCAGGCATCGTATTACCTGTTGGTAAATGCAAAGGGTGCAAGGCCTTTGTTGTATCGAGATAAATGAATGCATCGTACCGCTGGCTCATTATCGTTGGCACATAGTTACCATATTTCTCCCTGCCGGGATCATACACCACGCCAATAGCGCGATGATCAATTTCTTCATCATACAAGGCATCGATCTCTTCTTCGAAAAGCATATAGCGGTTATTTGTGCCCCGCCGGTGCAGTTCTTCTTCTATACTTCCTTTTTTAGCCGGCGGCACATCCATTTCTTCCATTGGCGCACCCCACGCCTGCCCTGCTATCCCACAAGCTATAAACGTCGAGGCCATAAAAGCCGGTCTTCTTTTCGATACTTTTATGGCTGTTGTGTTCGCATAACCATTCGGCCAGTGCAGCTACTTCCCAGTTTGCCCACATCCAGGTTGGCCAGCGATCAAACACCGGTAATACTTCGCGGATATCTGCTACCTTCAACCCTCACCTGCGTCATTACCAGGTGATCCAGTTCCCTACGTTTGGAAACACAAACACCTCATTTGTAATCACACAACAGGCTTTTATAATTGCAAACACCCTATTTGTAATTACAAAAACAGGCCGAAAAATCACAGTTTTCAAATGATAATCAACCATTTGCGATTTTCCACTTACCATTCCGGCTTTTAAGCCGGTTCAAGGCGTGGGCTGAAGGCCGTGGTGTCATCGCCGGGAAATATATGAATGAAAAGAGGGTCATCCGCCTGCCGGCGAACAACCCTCTTTTCATTAGCCAATTAGCTAATTAGCACATTGGTTATACTAGTTCTTCAATATTTTAAACTCCACACGGCGGTTCAGCTGCCTACCCTCATCGGTTTCGTTCTCAGATACCGGCATGCTTTCACCATAACCTTTCGAAGTAATTCTGCCTGCGTCTATGCCTTTAGACAGGATGTACTCCATAACCGATCTGGCACGATTGTCAGAGAGCCTGAAGTTATACTCATCTGAACCTTTGCTATCGGTGTGCGCGCTCATTTCAATTTCTATCTTCGGATTCTCTTTCAACAATTTCACTACGCGGTCGAGTTCAACAAACGATTCAGGACGCAGGTCCCATTTATCGAAGTCGAAGAACACGTTGTTCAGGCGAACCACCTGCCCGATCTCGATGGGCACCAGGTACAGGTCTTTATGGATTTCTTTATAACCCGCCTTAATCATAGAGTCGAGGTTCAGGTTCTCGGAAATGGCGAAGAATTTATCGGCGCTGGCGCGAATACTGTAGTTCTTATCGTAAGGCAGCACAATTTTGAAAGCGCCATCAGTTGGGTTGGAAATTCCATTACCCGCTTCTACCCCATCGGGCAGCGTTTCATATATAAGCGAAGCGCTGAGCGGTTCTTTTGTTTTGGCGTTATACACATTGCCGCTCACCAGGATCACCGGGTCTGGCTTTTCACGCTCTAACAGTTTTACCCGAACGATATCGCTTTCGCCATAGGTGTCTTTGTTGCTGGTCAGATATGCATATTCACCACCGGCATCGAGGGTAAAAAAGGCATCCCAGCCTTCGGTATTGATAGGCTCGCCGAGGTTTACCGGCGTGCTCCATTTGGTCCAGGTTTTATCGAGCCGTTTGGTCATGTAAATGTCGTTATCACCTATCCCACCGGGTTTGTCGCTGCTGAAATACATGGTAACGCCATCAGACGCGATATAGGGCGTCATTTCATTACCGGGATAATTAATTTGTTTACCAAGGCTCTTGGGCTCCGTCCAACTGCCGTCTGATTCGCGAAAACAAACAAAGAGGTCGTTGTTGGGGCTGCCGGGTTCGGGCGACATATACAACACCAATGCTTTCATATCTGGTGAAAGGGTAGCTCCCGAAACCTGGCCGCGGTCGTATTTGTTGTATTTTTTTATATACAGCATTTCGGGTTCGCCCCAGCGGCCATCGGCCTGGCGCGTACAAAGACTTACGCCTTTTCCGAAGTAGGCGCCGCCGTTACCAAAAGCACCGCGGATCAAGATACGGTTCTTATCGGGCGAGATCCAATACACGGCATTATACTGAGACGTATTGAGGGGATACTTTAAATGACGGGCTTCCTTCCATACACCGTTTGAATCGCGTTCGGAATACCAGATATCCTGCGAATTGGGCACAGAATTATACTTGGTATTGGCCGGATGGTTCTCACAAATAAAAAATAACAGGTTGCCGTCTGCCGACACGGTCGGTCGCAACTCTCCCAGATCGGAGTTGATGTTTACGCCCAGGTTCTCGATCTTGATGATCGTACTGGCCGTAATGATATTATCCTTTTGCGCTACTAACTTTCCAGTATCGCTTACATGGCTCATCTGGGCTGTCGCCTGCTTAAGGCCGAAGGCCAGGGCTAAAAAGGGTACTAGTCTTCTCACAAGGTTGGATTTAATGACCTAGTAACGTACAATTTAGCGCTGGATTGCGCAGCCAGGCAGCAAAAATTCGGCAATCGTGAATTGGCAATGGGCAAGTTGCCGGTTACCAGGCTCCAGTTACCGGGGACCTTAGTTAATTGCAGCTCGATCACACGCGGACATTCTGCATTAAAGGCCTGAGGAACCAGACAACAGGTAACCGGCAACCATTCACCCCCGACCATTCACTACGAATAATATTCTAAAGTGTATAACTTTTACTGAATTTTATTCTAACTAAACCTATCTTTACAGAACATCATCTCGAAGAGATTCCCGATTCTACCCTCTTCGTAACCATACATATTAACCATTATGTACATTCAACCAACAGCTTTACCGGCAATACCGGTGAAAAGCAAACGCATTCATTCCATCGATATGCTGCGGGGCATCGTTATGATCATTATGGCGCTCGATCATGTGCGTGATTATTTTCATGCCGGCGCTTTCCAGTTCGACCCAACCGATCTTTCCCGAACCGATGTTCCTTTATTTTTTACCCGGTGGATCACCCATTTTTGCGCCCCGGTATTTACATTCCTCGCCGGCGCGTCTGCATTTTTGAACGGAACAAAAAAGACTAAAAAGGAATTATCCGTCTTTCTTTTTACCAGAGGGCTTTGGCTGGTGATTGCCGAGGTACTGATCATTACTCTCGGCTGGACCTTCAACCCGGAATACCCCGTACTGATTTTACAGGTTATCTGGGCGTTGGGCGTTAGTATGATGGTTCTGTCTGTTCTCATTTACCTGCCGCTTACAATTATATTAGTTACGGGGCTTGCGCTTATCTTCGGTCATAACCTGCTCGACCTGGGGCAAACACCCGGTGAACAGTCGACCTCCTTCCTGATGGCCGTTCTGCATAAACAACACTTCTTTTTTATGAAGCCGTTCTCGGTTATGCTTGGCTACCCGGTAACCCCATGGATAGGCATTATGCTTACCGGTTATGCGTTTGGCCAGCTGTACCTGCCAACATATGATAACGTAAAAAGAAAAAGGGCCCTGCTTTGGCTGGGGCTGAGCGCAGTTGCCCTGTTCATTATCATTCGCTTTATAAATACATATGGCGATCCGCGGCCCTGGTCGTCACAGAAAACACCATTGTTCACATTTTTATCGTTCCTGAATACGACCAAATACCCGCCATCATTATTATATACATTGATGACGTTAGGCCCCGCCCTGTTGTTCCTCGCATTTGCAGAAAAACCGCTGAACCGGCTTACCGAAAAGTTCGTTGTATTAGGCCGGGTGCCTATGTTCTTTTATATCCTGCACATTTATCTTATTCACTTACTGGCGGTCATTGCAGCAGCCGTATCGGGTTACAAATGGAGCGATATGGTGCTCACCGGCTGGGTTAGCATGAACGCGCAACTGCAGGGCTATGGTTACAGCCTGGTGTTTGTTTTTATATTATGGATCATCATGATCATTGGCGTGTACCCGTTGTGCAAACGGTATGATGAATACAAGCGGATGAACAGAACAAAATGGTGGCTGAGTTATATATGACCAGGGTTTGGAACCGTGCCACGGTTTCACTATCTTCAGGAAAACCGTCAGCACCATGGCCAAATCAACCAACAAAACAACCGAAACACAAAACAGCGTTGATGATTTTCTGAATGCCGTTGCCGATGAAACCAAACGCAACGATTGTTTTCAGCTGAAAGCGTTGATGCAAAAACACAGTGGTTTTGAAGCCAGGATGTGGGGCCCTTCTATAGTAGGTTTTGGAACATACCATTATAAATATGCCAGCGGGCGGGAAGGCGATGCACCATTGGTCGGCTTCTCACCCCGGGCAAAAGAGATCTCCCTTTACCTGTACCAGGATTTTACTGAAAGAGAAAAACTACTGCAACAACTGGGCAAACACCGCAGCGGTGTAGGCTGCGTATACATAAAGAAGCTGCAGGACATTAATATTGAAGTACTTGCCAAACTTATTACCACCTCGGTAAAGCACCTGCAGCAATTATATCCCGCCTGAGGGCTCATTTATTTTCTTAACCACACCTAACACAACTGCCATAAATGCAGCAGTTGCGAACAACTGTTTGTCATATTAACAAAGACCTTCGGTAACACGAGCAGAAAATGTATTAGTCTAAAGTATTCCAACTTCACTTAATCATGTATTAGGGCCTAATACAAACAACTTCCATTTTCAATCCTGCCCTTCGCAATCATACCCGGAAAATAACAGGGCTTAAGTAATGGAAAAGCTATTCTCCCCGCTTTTTCATTGCAAGGGATACTTATTTTTTAAACCTATAACATGAGACTATGAAGAAACTGTTAGCACTTCTTATAACAACCAGTATACTGTTTACAGCCTATGCGCAAAAAAAATCAGTTACCGGAAAAATTACCGACGCCGGCGGTGCACCCTTACAGGGCATATCTGTAACCATTAAGGGCACTTTATCGGGCACCACCACGGCTGCCGACGGATCATTCAAATTAACCGTTCCAGAAAATGCAACCCTTGTATTTTCGGGTGTTGGCTACGAAGCCACCGAAATGAGCGTACGGAACCGCACAGTACTTGATGTACAGTTAGTGACCGAAATTAAAGCGCTTAGCGAGATCGTAGTGACCGGTACCGGTGTTGCTACAGAAAAGAAAAAGCTGTCGATAGACGTTGCCAGCGTTGGCAACAAGGACCTTGCCAAATCGGCTATTATAAGTATCGACCAGGCACTGATAGGTAAAGTGGCCGGTGCACAAATACAAACCACTTCAGGTGAACCGGGTCAAAAAGCCAATATCATTTTACGCGGTATCAATTCACTCGGTTCTTCGAACCCCATTATATTGGTTGATGGGGTACAGGTAACCGATATAAACGGACTCGATGTGGCGAATGTTGAAAAGGTAGAGATCGCCAAAGGGCCGGCAGCCGGTATGCTGTATGGCGCACAGGGCGCCAATGGCGTTATACAGATCTTCACGAAAAAAGGCAGCCGCAATAAGGCAATAAGTATAAGCATGATGTCGAAAGTAAGTATCGACAAAGTTATACTTGGTAAAGACAAAACCCTTAGCGCCAAATACCACCACTTCACCCAGGATGCCAACGGAAATATCCTCGATCGTAACGGTGATATTTTAAGGCCCGACAGTTTGGGCATGTGGCCCGAACCGGCGGAAGACGATTTCAACACCGATTTCGATTTGAAGAATGACAAAACCTACCCGTCGAATCTCGCCATGTACAATCACCTCGAGCAGGCGTATCAAACGGCTGTTTCAACCACCAATTCACTGGGTATCTCAGGCGGCGGCAACAAAACTGATTATTCATTTACACTTACACACCTGAACCAGGAGAATGTACTCGCCAACCGGTTCAGGCGTACGAATATGTCGGCCAACCTTGGCTTCGAAATATTCAAAGGCTTTACCGCCCGCAACAGTACGCAGGTAATACTGCAGGATGAAGACCTGATCTCGGGCACTTACAACGTAACCTCGCGGATAAAATATAATATAGATGCCCTGTTTGAAGGCACGAATAACAACCGGTTCGAAATGATCAACTCTTATCCGTGGATAGATTTTACATCAACATATCCCGGCACCAGTTTAACCGTTGTGCGGCCAAGGGATGAGAACCAGGTGAACGTATTGTCGGAAAAAGACTGGCATTCGCGCTACAGCAAGGATACCCGCATTATCAATAACAGCAACCTGAATTACAAGTTCCCGCGCTTTTTGGAACTTGATTTCAAGTATGGAATAGAACTATGGAATTCAGAGTTCCAGGACCTGTACAAAAACCAGGAAGCGGCGCCACAGGTGGCATTGGGTTTCTGGGGAAATACCGCACAGGGTTCCATACGGAATGATTATGCGAAATCAACCTATCAGAATGCGTTGTCGACCGTTTACTTCAGAACGGATTTCAGGAAAGATTTTAAGATGGATGTGCCCATTACTACCACTACCCAGCTTTCGTACGACTGGCGCAAACTCGAATACAATTCCTTCTTTTCACAGGGTTTGAACCTGCCGCAATATCCGCCCACGAATATTTCCGCTGCAGCGCTAAAAACCAGCGGCGATGGCCGGTTTGAATACATTACGTTCGGCTACCTGGTAAACCAAACCATCGACTTCGGTAATTTATTCGGCGTTACCGGCGGTTTCCGTTCAGACTATAACTCTCAATTCGGCGACCAGAGTGAACCATTCACCTTCGGCCGCGGAACGGTTTACTTCAGGCCGGTAGAACTGCTGAATGTAACCCGGCTCACCGAATGGAAGATAAGGGCAGCTTATGGCGCCGCCGGTATTCCACCCAATGAATTTGACGGCGAATATTATTCGCGCCAGACAACACTGGGCTCAATACAATTAGGCGAAGGTGTAGGGTTATTTCTACCGAACATTTTGGGTAACCGGAACCTGACAGTGCAGGAAGTACGCGAGCTGGAAGTTGGAACCGATATCACCATTACGCCATCGGCAAAAGAATGGTTCAACAGGATAAGCCTGTCGTTCACTTACTGGAACAAGAATAACAGGAACAATATTCAATACGTAGACCTGCCGCCTTCCAGCGGCGCGCAACAGATCAGAGATAACCTGATTGAACTGACCGTAAAAGGTGCAGATGTTAGTTTAGATGCTTCTATGTATAACAATAAAAATGTCGACTGGCAGTTGGGTGTTCGGTTCGGTACGTTTAAAACAAAAGTTGATAAAGTAGCCAATGGCCGCGATTTCGTAAACGGTTTGTTCATTGTAAAAGAAGGCGAATCGCTGGGAAATTTTTATACGCAAAATCCTTTGACAAGTATTGATCAAACCCGCACAGCGGATAAAACAAGGTACATACCGGAAAACGAAGCCGGAGATTACGAAGTGGTAAACGGTATTGTAGTGAACAAAACCACCAAAAGGGCACGGCTTACCGATGCAACCGACCAGGCCATCTCAGGCAATGCTTATCCCGATTTTACCATGTCGTTCATCAACAACGTTACGCTCTGGAACAAACTGAATATTTCCATGCAGTGGGACTGGTACCGTGGCAATGAGATCTACAACCTGACCAAACAATGGATGTACCGCGACAGACTGCAAAAAGATTTCGACAAGTCGATCACCGTCAACGGACAAACAGGCGCTTTTGTGAACTTCTATAACAGTTTATACAATAGCGTTCAACGCACAGGATGGTTTGTTGAAGATGGTTCGTTCTGGAGACTGCGCGACCTCACGTTTACCTACCAGTTAGCCAGCGCATTGAATGTGCCATGGGTAAAAGGCATTGCCATTACCGCTTCAGGCAGGAACCTGCTAACCATCACAGATTACGAAGGACTTGATCCCGAAGCCACATCGGCCCAGGACAGCCAGGGCAACCGCTCGGTAGGCGCAGGATCTAATATTGGGGCTGATTATTTTTCTATTCCCAACCTGCGTTCATTTCAGTTTGGCGTAAACCTTCAATTCTAACGTAAATCTGATTTTTATGAAACGACATCTTATATTTTTTCTGATAATGATCATAGCCGGGGGAGCCTGCAGGAAATCTTCCCTCGAACTGAATGACCCCAATAACCCAACGCCCGAACTATCACTGGTAACCGAAGCGGGGTTGAAGAATTTTTCACTGGGCATTCTGCAAAAAATGATGGCCAATGTGCCCGATGAAGGCAATACGAATATTTTCCATATTGCCCTTACCAACCACAGCATTATGGGCGATGAAGCGTATTGCCCTTATGGCAATTACGGCTTCCGCTGGGTTGACCAGGTATTCAAAATCACCCTGCCAAACGGGACGGTAATAACTAACCCCAATGGCATTGATCAAAAAACACAGCTGCAGGGTTTTGATTCACGCGGCGCCGGCGAACTGAATGCATTTCAGTATGAATGGGCGGTGAACTATTATATCATCGCACAGGCCAATCAATTACTGGAAGCGCTGGACAATCCGGAATTGGTTTTAACCGGTGATGCGGATAATAAAAAGAATACGTTCAAAGCATGGGCTTTATGGTGGAAGGGGTATGCATTCTCCCGCATTGGTTCAATGTACCTGGCAGGAATAATACCAACAAAGGCCGGGGTTACCAATGGTGAATTTGTTGATCATACCGCTATTCTTGCAGAAGCCGACAGGGTACTGAACGAATGTTTGACAACGCTGAACTCCGTTACGGAATCAGCGGAATATACCAACATAATGCAGGCCATTGTTGCATCTTTCAACGACAACAAAAAGATCGTAACGCCGGCCATGTGGAAGCGGCAGGTATATTCATTACAGGCGCGCAACCTGCTGGCCAATACAAAGATCACTGATATGACAGCGGACAAATGGCAGCAGGTCACTACACTTGCCGATCAGGGTATACAGGCTACGGATGTTATATTCCGGTTCGGTATGGACCCCAGCGGCTCCAACGACGTGTCGCAGGGTTTCTTTCACCCTTATGCATTTATTGGCGAAGTAAATCAGTTCACGTTTGTGAGTGAGCGGTTTATACAGGAATTCAAAGCCAATGATAGCCGGTTACAAAAAGGGTTTGTTCCTTTTTCGGTGCCAAAAGTTAATGAACGGGGCCGCGGTCTGCAGTTTGGTACCCGCTGGAACCCGGTGTTCATCGAGGATGGCGGACTGTATGCAACCGGGGATAACAGGGGACTGGTGCCATGGGCCTGCAGTTATGAAGAAAACCAGTTGATGAAAGCGGAAGCGCTGATGCGTACGGGAAGTATAGAAGCCGGTTTACAACTGGTAGATGCCGTTAGGGACTTCCAAAATTCAGGGCTCGCCCATGTAGCGGGCACTGGTTTAAATGCCGTCCAGGCACTGGAAGAGTTCAGGCGGGAAAGAAGGGTAGCGCTTTTTTTGTGGGGAACCGCTTTTTACGATGCACGGCGCTGGGGTGTAAATCAACCGGCTTCACAAGGCGGCGGCAGGGCAAATGCCATTGTGATCATTCCCGGCAATTTATTATCGCCGCCACAAACCGGTTCAATACCCACTCCCTGTTTTATGGAGTACAACTATATGGATTATTGGGATGTGCCCCAGAATGAACTTGATTTCAATACACCGGGTAACGTTTCGATACCATTGAAGAATTAGTGTTAAGATCAAAGGTTGTTTGCGAAGGCCGGCTCTCCTGCCCTCCCTGCATGGGAGTTAATGGTGGGAGAGCTTTTTTTATGCAGTTACCCGATCCATTGTTTAACGGTAGGTATCAGCTGCTCACCCATCATATCTTTCGACAGTAAAGCATTGGCGCCCGTGCTTTTCAGATAATCGGCATCATTTAAATGATATGAATCGAACAGTACGATGGGAATGTGCTGGTAGCCGGCATTCAGGCGGATAGAATTGATAAGGCCCAGTCCATCGAGCTTTGGCATATTCAGATCGGTAATTACCATGTCGATGTGCTGACCGTCGAAATGTTTTAATGCATCTTCTCCATCTATGCCGGCCAGCGTGGTGTACCCTTCCTGTTCGAGGGTGAACCGGAGCATTTGCACTACAAAATCGGAGTCATCAACTACAAGAATTGTTTTATTCATATAATAAGATTTGGATGTACAACAACAATATAAAACGCGCGGAATGATAGTTATAGCAATGAATAACGATCCAATAAAATACTGTTACGGGTTTACCTGTAGCTGTGCAATATGTAACTACTAAGGTAGAACGATATGAGTAAATAAGCAGGAGCCGGTGGGGATGAAAACAAATGAGAGAAAGCACTTATTTGAATATAACGGCTTCTATGCTGAAGATAGCCAGCACATCATCCATTTTACGGCTGGTTTCAGGATAATCTTTTGCATTTTCGGCAGAAAGGATGATGCTGTTATTCTCGCCGCCGGGCCTAACCCTTCTTATTATGCCTGTGAGATTTCTGTCAACTATGTAATAAAAAAAGCCGGCATTGAGGATCTTTGTAAAGCGGAGTTTTTTTATGGCGATCCAGTTGCCGCTTCTGAATTTAGGTTCCATGCTATCGCCGGTAACAGGTATAACGCCATCTACATCACCGATAACGGGCGCCTCTATACGGGCGGCAACGAGAACAGGTTGTTCGTTTATGGTTATAACGGTGCCGGGAGCGGCATTGTTATCGAATAACAACAGCGGCTCTTCGTCCTGCGCAAGAAAAATACCGGTCAAAAAAGAAGCAGCGGATGATTTT
>CBIHPC010000198.1:0-11371 GCA_966211305.1 uncultured Niastella sp. | reverse complement strand
TGGTTTTGCCGGTGCGGGCAAATAACAATCGCAGGTAATCGTAAATTTCCGTCATGCTACCCACGGTAGAGCGTGGGGTACGGGTAATTACCTTTTGTTCAATAGCAATTGCCGGGCATAAACCCTTGATAAAATCCACATCGGGTTTTACCATCCGGGCCATAAACTGGCGGGCATAGGCGCTAAGGCTTTCTGCGTAGCGCCGCTGGCCTTCAGCAAATAAAGTATCTATAGTAAGAGAAGATTTGCCCGAACCCGACACACCCGTTACCACAATGAATTTGTTTCGTGGAATTTCAACCGATATGTTCTTTAAGTTATGAACCCTTGCACCTTTTATATATATGTTATCTGAAGGTTTTGGCGCCGGGTTTTCCACTGCTTTTGCCTTTGTTGATACTGCCATAATTAGAAAGACAACAAATTTATTGTTTTGTTGGAGGATTATATTAAATAGTTTCTTTAGCGGTTATTGGGTAAAAAAATCTAAAAGTTCCTTAAAGTTTGCTTTTTTCGAAAAAGTCTCTATCTTTAGTTGGTAATTTGTACAACGAAACGAAAACTAAACACACCGCCTATCGCGCAGACACTTCTACTCAGAAAAGCCATTCAATTATAAAAATCCATATTAATTAATATCCTATCACCTTCAAAAACCGTAGAAGTTTATGAGTTCACTACGTAAAAAAACGGATCACGAGTTAATCACAGACTTCCAGGATGGAGATCTGAATGCTCTTGAAACACTCATCCTTCGCCACAAGGAAAAAATGTACACTTCCATCTTATTTCTTGTAAAGGACAAATATCTCGCCGAAGATATTTTCCAGGATGTGCTTATCAAGATCATCGACACCATTCGCGGAGGCAGGTACACCGAAGAAGGAAAGTTCCTTCCCTGGGCAATGCGTATTGCTCACAACTTGTGTGTTGATCACTTCCGTAAGGTAAAACGTACCCCTGCAATCAAAACCAGCGACGACAGGGATATATTCGAAGTGATCAATTTCACAGAAGACGGTGCTGATCAAAAAATGATGAAGCGTCAGAGCTATGACCGCGTTCGTCAAATGCTTGATCTGTTACCGGATGATCAGCGCGAAGTGATCATTTTACGTCATTATGCCGATCTGAGCTTTAAAGAGATCGCAGCACTGACCAATTGCAGCATCAACACTGCACTAGGCAGAATGCGTTACGGCCTGATCAATCTGCGCAAAATGATGTTACAAAAAAAGATCGCTTTGTAGTTTTTTTACTTTAGAGTAGGGTACTTACAGAAATTTAACAGCATTTCTGAAAAGGGAACGGAATAAGCTGCTTAATTTTGACGAGAGATAACGATTCGAGAAAGTAAAAAATATTGTCATTCTGGCCCTCCATCCGGGCCCATTTTCCTGAATTGCTTGCTTGCCGGAAGGCTGGAACAGAATGACGCCTAATTAAACACCCCACTCAGGCTGAGCGGGGTGTTTTCTTTTTTATGAAGTTCTTTAAGTATTTTCAACACATTTGCTACTTCGCCGCCGTTTGGCCGCCTTTATTATAGGCATCTATTCCACACTCAAGCCACTGGGCAAATTCTTTCGCACTCGGTGTATATCCTTTGGTTTTTGTAAGTACTTTTTCATCGGGGCTTATGATGGCATATTGTGGCTGCGCTACCGCATCGAAGTTCTCCGACTGAAAAGTTGCCCATTTATCGCCTACTGTAATGATCTTTTTCTGCGCACCGGTCTTTGTTACAAAATCAACCTGCTGGGTGGCCGGCAACGCCCTTTTTTCATCTACATACAGCGATACGATAATGAATTTATCCCTTATCAACGCATTCACCTGTTCATTGGGCCATACATTCTCTTCCATGCGGCGGCAGTTTACACAGGCCCAGCCCGTAAAATCAATCAGCACCGGTTTGTTCTCCTTTTTGGCACGCGCCAGCGCTTCTTCATAATCATTCCGCAAAGGTTCTATCGACTTACCCTTTTCACAATTCACCGGGTTACTATACAGGCTATAACAAAGCGGCGGCGGAAAACCACTGATGAGCCCCAGGTTCGCGCTGTGGGTATTGGTTAGTCCGGGTATAAGATATATAGTGGCTGCCGCAAAAATGGCGATGAATGCGATGCGGGTTTTGCTGAACTTTTTAACCGGACCATCATGCGGGAACCTGATCTTGCCCAACAGGTACAACACGATGAGGATACCAATCACTACCCAGATGGCAAAGAACACTTCGCGTTTTAAAAATCCCCATTGTTTTACCAGGTCGGCATTCGACAGGAATTTTACCGCCATGGCCAGCTCGAGGAAACCCAGCACCACTTTTACGTTGGTGAGCCAGCCACCCGATTTTGGTAATGATTGTAACCAGCCGGGAAACATGGCAAACAGGGCAAACGGTAAGGCAAGCGCCAAACCAAAACCGGCCAAACCAACTGTCAATGGCCAGGCGCCTTCTGATGCTACGCCGGCCAGCAGTGAACCCAAAATAGGCCCGGTACAGGAGAACGAAACAATGGCCAGCGTAAGCGCCATAAAAAAGATTCCACCCAAACTACTCATGCCTGAGCGGGAGTCGATCTTATTGGCGAGCCCGCTGGGCAGGCCTATTTCAAAAAAGCCAAAGAAAGAAATGGCAAAAAAAACAAAAATGAAAAAGAAGAGAATATTCAACCACATGTTGGTGGAAATATTATTGAGGATCTCCGGCTGCACGTTATCTACAAGATGAAACGGAATGCTCAATAAAATATAGATCAGAAAAATAAACAGGCCGTACACGGTAGCATTGCCAATACCTTTCTTTTTATCCTCACTCTTTTTTGTAAAGAACGAAACCGTCAACGGGATCAGCGGGAATACGCAGGGCGTAAACAATGCAATAAAACCGCCCAGCATACCGATCAAAAATATACCGGCAAGGCTTTTACCACCGGTATCTTCATCGCCGCAGGCATTTACCGGATTTTTAAGATCAAAAGATGCTACCCTGATCTTAGTTGTGGATGCCACGCCGCCTTCTAAGGGAACAGAAAAAGCATAGGCGTTCAACGGGTAGAACTCTTCGCCTTTGCCATATGTATAACGAAAAGTACCTAACAGGTTGGCCGGTACCGCTCCGCTGAACTGAACCGTTACCGTAAATGAAGCGGGCCCCTCGTATACTTTAAAAGAAGTGTTATCGAAAATGGGATTTTTAAATGCAACGCTGTTCCCGCTTTCTTTGAACGGCTTTTTTACTTCAATAGAAGAATCGGCCAGTTCCATTTCTACTGATGGCACATCACTTATCGATTCATTGGCGCCATACAACTGCCATTTGTTGCTTCCGGGTGTTGTAAAGGTTAATTCGTATACTTTATCCTGTACTTTTTTACCAGACACTTCCCATTTATAAGCAGTTGAATCCTGGCCCTTAACCACGGCGGAGTTGATGCAGCAAAGCGCTATTAAACTCCATAGAAAATGTTTCATACAATTATTTGAAAGCAATTCACAATTAAATAAATGCGATACTGACTTTGCAAAAAAACAAACGAGTTCTTTTAACAAGAACCCGTTAAAAAGCTGAACGCTAAACCCCGAATTTCAGGCTTTCCGGAAATTATTCGGGTAGAACGAATTTCGGAGGCTCGCGTTAAGCGATAGGCGTTTTGCCTTAAGCATTTATCCCCCGATTGCTACAGAGAAAGTTGTTTCAGCTGGCGGCAGGCATTTTTCTTCATTACAAACCATATACTCCACTTTACCTGCGAGGTTTGTTTTACCGCCTTTGATCTTAACCTTTTGTATAAATTCAACTTTATTTTCAAAGTAACGTACAACGCCACCCCAAACTTCTTCATTTTTACTGATCACCTTTCCTACTTCGTTGGGTGCGCCTTCCAGCACTACCAATGGGTTTTTGGTAAAAGTAAATGCCGTTGGTATCGGTCCGTCAACGCCCACTTTCTGGGAGTAGATATGCCAGCCGTTATTTACGGTTGCTGTCATACGAACCTCATACGTTTTGTCGGCTATCTTTTTTGATGTAAAAGCCCATTTTACTTCTTTGCTCGACTGCGCCATCGAAACAGCACCGATCATCGTTACCAAAAGGGAAAGCAGCGTTACCTTCATGTTGTTTTGTTTACTTATTAAAACAGTTTACCTGCCTCAAAAGTCTAAGAAAAAAACTTAATAATTATCTAAAAATTGACCAGCGCCGCTTTTTCCGTGACAGCGGTTACACCCATGATCAGCGATTGTAATACGATACGGCCGTCGGTATTGCCCAAAGCGGCTGATGTAGCCCTTTCGGGGTGCGGCATCATACCAAACACATTGCGTTGTTCATTACAGATTCCCGCAATGTTACGGGTGGCGCCATTGGGGTTGGCTTCGGCGGTTATTTCACCGTTCTCGTTGCAATAACGATATATAACCTGGTTATTGGCTTCCAGTTTGTTGAGTGTTGCGTCATCGGCATAGAACCTGCCTTCGCCATGCGCAATAGGTATTTTCAACGCTTTTTCGGAACCTACGCCTTTGAGGTATACGTTCTTACAAATAAACTGCTGATTGGCATTACGTAATAAAACACCGGGCAATAAATGCGATTCGCAAAGGATCTGGAAACCATTACAAACGCCGAGCACTTTACCGCCTTTTTGAGCGAATTCGATCACACTTTGCATCATGGGGCTGAACCGGGCAATGGCCCCGCAGCGCATATAATCGCCGTAGGAGAAACCACCGGGCAGCACGATGCAATCTTCGGTTGAGAACATACTAAGGTCCTTATCTTTATGCCAAAGCATTATTACTTCCTGATTCAGATCATCTTGCAAGGCATCCTGCATATCGCGATCGCAATTGGAGCCGGGAAAAACTACAACACCAAATTTCATCTGAAAATGTTTATTTGTTTTTAGCCAGTTGGCGTTCTTTAAATTGAAATGCAAAGATAACATGTTTCAAGTTACAGGTGGCAGGTTACAGGGTACAGGGCCTCAATTTCGGTTTCCCCTGTAACTTGCAACATGCAACTGGTAACCGCTTCTTATATGTATATAGTTATCAATAAATTAGTGAATCCAATAGTTTAAATAAACTGCATATCCAAAAATAACCCAGTGAAGGATCATGGGCAGGCGGCGGGAACCGATATAAAAATACATAGCGGCATGAAAGGCGGTAATGGGCACTGCGCACAGCATCCAGCTCACGTAATTGCTGCCCCCATCGGCCATAATGATGAGCATGGCCATGATCAGGTACAGCAGCAGCAGGCTCCAGCTTTTGCGCACATGAATGTACATTTTGTTGAGATTGGCCTGTACAAAGTAGCCGCCGATCATAAAGGGCACAACCAGTAAAGTAATGCTTATGGTATTGTATACCGAAGAAGGAATGGCAGGTAAACTGATAGTGAACACCGGTTTTATCTTATTCCAGTCCCACTGATCGCCGAGGTACAGCACGAGGGCCAGAAAATAGTAAGGCATGGTAATACCCAGCAGATTGATGGCCCACTCCCTAAGCCTGAATGGCCGCATGATGAACAGGGCCAGTAACACCAGCGCCACAAAAACAACGGCGGGGCGGTATAAGAGGGTAACAATGCCTATTTGTACGCCAATACTAAAAATGGCCGCAGCCGGTTTTTGAATATTGGGCAGGGTGGTCATGCGGTAAAAGATCCAGATCAGGAAGGTATTGGCCAGCAGGGGCGCCGAAAAATAGTTCCACTCAACAAACAGCGAGGTAGTAAGCATGTGCGCCATAGCCGGCAGGTAATTTGGCCGCGGCAGCAGCTTCTGGTCGTTACAAATACGGTTGAACAACAAAGCCTGGCTGAACAACAGCAGGAAAGTGAACAATACATACAGGACCGGGTGAATATTCAGCGGCTTTAACAAACTGATCAGCCAGTTATACAGGAAATGATCTTCCGGTTGTTGCAGGGGACCGCCGGCAGGGTTCAGAAAACGATTAAATTTCAGAATTAAACCATATACCAGCAATATGATGATATTACTGGAGGTTTTTTGCTTGAATATTCCTGTCACTCAAACAGTTATTTTAAAATTCAATTTTGGCGAAAGTAAGATAGTTTCTGTACTGACAGGGAACAATCATGGAGCCGGCGCTTACCTGTTTACCCAGCCGGGGCATAAATTCAACACCCCTGTCCAGGTTTTTCAGCGTTGGGTGCCGGGTAACCTTACCATCGGCAGCAATGCTATGGTCATTCAGTAACAGGGTTCTGCGTTCATACACATTAAACAAAAAATGCAATTCACCCCCGGTTATCATCAGCGAGTGCGATACCAGCGCATCCGTTTCGTCATCGAACTGCGTTTTCGAGATCACGTTGCTCCATTGCAGCGTTTCGTCCTTATCGAATGAAAGCACCATAATGTTCTCGGCATGATAGCGGGTTGCGGAAGAACCACCGTACCGGTTCCAGGGCGAGCGCCATGGACTATAGTAGGGCGACCAGTAACTATAATCGAGCGGCGACGACCAGGGATTGTTCCAATACAGATAATCCCACCTATTAAACGTACCGCCGCGGGATGTAGTATACATTGATTCGGCTGTAAGTATATATCCGCCATCCCTTTTTATGATAATATCGCTGATAAAGTAGTCATTAAAAGCTATCCGCAGGTTGGCATCGGGCCCCTTGGCCTGTTTACGCAGGTCTTCATTGAAGGCCAGCATCGATTCCTTCATAACAGAATCGGCGGCCTTGTCCCAGATCACGGAGTACAACCCTTCTACATTACCCCGTTTTTGTTTGTAATAGAGGGCCGAGAAAAGGTAGCGCCGGTTGGTGTTGTCGACCTTAACTTTTACTTCATCGAGCACCCGGTCTTCTTTTTTGTTCAGGTCGCGGACCGTAAACCGCTCCTCCCCCGCTTTTTTGGTAATGAGCTGCAGTTTGCTGATATAATCGCTGCCATTCTTTCGAACGAATTTGCCAAAAACCATGTCCCCGTCGTTATCCAGCAGGAAGTCGGTGAAATAGTCGTTCCGCTCTTCCATGGCCATGTTCATCTGATGTTTATGCTGCAACTCGAGGCTGTTATTGAACAGCAGGGTGGTGAACAGGAAACTCCTGGGATTTTTGTTATTGATCTTGAACACCATGATCTTTTGCTTGTCGTCGCTGTAAATGGTGCTGTATAGTTTGTTACTGGCGGCCCAGCCTATGCGGGTTGTATCGAGCTCGATGGGCTCCGACATGCGTTTGGCGTTGGCATCGAGCTTTACCCCCATACAATACACGATACTTCTGCGCTGGAACTGGTAAATCATCCACACGTGATCTGAATAGGGAATGAAGTCAACATTGATCCAGCGGTCGTCAACATACTCCAGCTTTACCCGTTCGAGCAGCTTCATATCGTTATTGTAAACGCTGATGGCATTTTCGTTACGGTTGTTTTTGAACACAAGAACGTTGGCACCGATCTTACCGATTATTTCAAAATCGGTACGCCGGCTGTCTTCCCGTTCTGCCAGGGAATAGGTGATCCGCTGTGCGGAACTGATATATGAAAAAGCTACCAGCAACAATGCTACCAGCAGCAATTTTTGCCCTGTTTTTTTGCCTGATTTCATCATGGTGATGCAATACATGTTATATGCCAAATTACTGATTGTTAAACGGCTGCCCAAACTTTCGCTATAAATTTAAGTATTCCTTTTTTATTGATTCGCAGGCAACCGAAAGTGCATAAAATGCGTCGGGTTTTCTGGTTGGATTTATAAAATGGCTCAGAATTAATATTTTTACGTATACCTTTGTACCGGGCGCCCCGGGAATATCACCCGGGGTGCTATTATTTTTATTAAAAACCCTTTGATAACGGGATAAGCGACACTACCGTGGGCAAACAAATTAACAAAGTTACCGTTGCCACCTTACTCATTGCGTTAGGAATTATCTATGGCGATATCGGAACATCTCCATTATACGTTCTAAATGCAATCACCAGCGGCCGGACGATAGATGAAAGATTGATTGTGGGCTCTTTGTCCTGCGTAATCTGGACTCTCACCCTGCAAACTACCCTGAAATACGTTGTACTTACGTTAAAAGCCGATAACCGGGGCGAGGGGGGCATTTTTTCGTTGTATGCACTGGTGCGCCGGCAACGAAGATGGCTCGTATTACCCGCCATGCTGGGGGGTGCGGCCCTGTTGGCCGATGGCATGATCACGCCGCCGATCTCGGTTACTTCTGCCGTAGAAGGTTTGCGCAATATTCAGGGGCTTGGCCGTATTGAAGATTCCACCATCGTTTATATCGTTCTCGCCATTATAAGTGTACTCTTCTTCCTGCAGCAGTTTGGAACAGCCTCCATTGGAAAAATGTTCGGCCCCATCATGTTCTGCTGGTTTTGTATGCTGGCCGTGCTGGGGGCTACGCACCTGTTAGATGACCTGCACATTTTTAAAGCGTTCAACCCCTATTACGCTATAGACCTGTTATCGAATTACCCTAAAGGGTTCTGGATCCTGGGCGGCGTATTCCTTTGCACCACAGGGGCCGAAGCGCTGTATAGCGACCTGGGCCATTGCGGCCGGGAAAACATCCGGTATTCATGGGTATTTGTAAAAAGCTGCCTCATCCTGAATTACCTGGGCCAGGGCGCTTACCTGCTTGCAAATTATTCGGGCAAACAGGTAACCCCCGCCATGATCAGCGCCGGTTTCAACCCATTTTATAAAATAATGCCCGACTGGTTTGTGATCCCGGGCATTCTTATAGCCACTGCGGCAGCCATCATTGCCAGCCAGGCGTTGATCAGCGGTTCGTTTACGCTTATCAGTGAAGCAATGCGGCTGAACCTGTGGCCCAAGCTGAAGATCAATTACCCTACCGAGGAAAGAGGTCAGCTGTACATTCCGGGTATTAACATGCTGTTATTTGTAGGTTGTGTGGCCATGGTATTATATTTTAAAAAATCGTCACAAATGGAGGCTGCCTACGGTTTAGCCATCACCATGTGTATGATAGCCACCACCATTTTATTCGCCAACTTCCTGGTTTCGCGCAGGGCCAAACCCATCTGGATCTATTTATTCCTGATCGTTTACCTTACCATAGAATTGTCGTTCCTGTTTGCCAACCTCGAGAAATTCCCGCACGGCGGTTTCGTTACCCTGCTGGTAGGCGGCGCCCTGTTCTTTGTGATGTACATCTGGTACCGCAGCCGCAAGATCAAAAACCGGTATGTGGAGTTTGTAAGGCTCGAACATTATATTCCGCAGATCCAGGAGTTGAGTAACGACAAAACCGTACCCAAGTACGCTACCCACCTGGTATACCTTACCAGCGCCAATAACCCCAAGGAAATTGAGCATAAGATCATTTATTCCATCCTCAATAAAAAGCCCAAACGGGCCGATATCTACTGGTTTGTTCACGTTGATACGCTCGACGACCCGTATACCTGCGAGTACACGGTTGAGCATATTATTCCCAATGACATCATCAGGGTGGAGTTCAGGCTGGGTTTCAGAATGGAGCCCAAGATCAACCTCATGTTCAGGAAAGTGGTAGCCGACCTCGTTGCCAACAAAGAGGTGAACATTACCAGCCGCTACGAAAGCCTTGAACGTAACAATGTGGTGGGCGATTTCCAGTTCATTGTAATGGAAAAATACCTGAGCCAGGATATCGAACTTCCTTTCTTCGAAAAAATGATCATGCGCCTGTATTTTAATGTGAAAGAATACAGTTTGTCGGAAGAGCGCGGCTTCGGTTTGGATGTGAGCAATGTGACCATCGAAAAATTCCCGCTTATTGTGGCGCCGGTACCGAACCTTAATTTGAAAAGGGTTTTTGATTCGGAAGAGAATATTACGGGATATTAGCCTGCCTGCGGCAGGCTGTTTGAGGTTTATGGTTTGTGGTTTGTGGTTATCCTAAATTTATAGCCACCTGATTATTGGCATACACCCTGAAAAGTTTATAGTTTATTGTTTTTTGTTTATGGTTGACCCGAAATCCGGGCTCGCCGATAATTGGCATACTCCCTGAAAGTTCAGTAACTTCAACTATCGCATAACAATCTGCCTGCTATTTATTAGTGGTTTGAAGTGAAAGAACCACAAACCATAAACTACAAACCATAAACTGATCACTTGCCCACTCTCGTTTATTATATTATCGGAAGCCTGTTATTACTATTTATTCTCATTTACCTCATACAGGACCGGTTTATTTTCAAGCCAGAAAGGCTGCCGGCCGACTTTCAGTTCAGGTACGATATCCCTTTCAATGAATTATTCTTCGATATTTCGCCGGGCGTACGCATCAATGGACTGCACTTTTACCGGCCCGATCCCAAAGGGCTGATCCTTTATTTTCATGGCAATACAAGAAGTATAAAAGGCTGGGCTAAATATGCCCGTGATTTTTACCGGTACGATTACGATGTGGTGCTGGTCGATTACCGGGGATTTGGAAAAAGCACCGGCAAACGCAGCGAAAAGAACATGCTGAACGACATGCAATTCGTTTATAATGTCCTGACCGGGAAATACCCCGAGCATCACATCATTGTATACGGCCGAAGCATCGGCAGCGGTTTTGCGGCAAAGATCGCTTCCGACAACAAACCCCGCTACCTGATCCTGGATTCGCCCTATTATAATTTTCGCATTGTGGTAGAACGGTTCCTGCCCATATTACCCGTTCGGTGGGTATTGCGTTATCACCTGCGTACCGATAAATGGATCCGCCATGTGAATTGCCATACATATATCATTCATGGCACCCGCGACCGGTTGATTCCAATAAGGCACAGTGAAAAACTACAGCGGATCAATCCCCATAAGATCACGCTGATCCGAATTGCAGGCGGCCGGCATAATAATTTACCTTCCTTTCCGGAATACCATAATTTTATCAGAGATATTCTTAAATACTGAAGTAGTTTGTGGTTTGTAGTTTATGGTTTGTGGTTCTTTCTCTGCCAACTTTTGCCCAATTGCAGGCGCTCTTTATTGCAAAAATTCGCAGCATCCGAAACAATTGAACCGTTAGGTAGTCAGCCAATAATCAGCCAGTTTTAAAAATAGGGTAACCATAAACCACAAACAAGTATCTTGCATTTTCTATGAAAAAGAAGATCCTCATTCGCTGGCTGAAGGTGCTTATACTGGTATATTGTTTAATTGGCATTGCTATTTACTACGGGCAGGATAAAATAATGTTTCATCCGCAGCCGGTTCCGGCTGCATCGCAATACAATTTTCCCCGGGCATTTAAAGAGGTGAATATTCCCTATACGAAAACATCGAATATCAATATCATTCAGTTTGCCGCCAAACAGCCCCAACCCAAAGGCGTGGTGTTGTATTT
>CBIHPC010000197.1:0-11484 GCA_966211305.1 uncultured Niastella sp. | reverse complement strand
CGGCGGCATTTTGCTCGTTTCTCAGGTTTATTTCAAGCTGTTTATTTTCCAGATCAAACAGTTTTTGGTTGGCATCACGTTTGGCCTCCAGCTGCTTTTTCCCGGATTCCGCAATTTCCTTGGCGAGATCACCTTCGAATTTCGCCAGAGCTTTCTTATATCGTTGCTGGTAATCGAGTACAGTATTTATTTTATCCTGCTCGCCTTTAACAATATTTTCTCGAACGCTTATATAGTAGTCCTTTTCAGAGATCAGTCCCTGGGCAAGTTGTTCATCCAGTTCATTTTTTCGGTTGGTAATTCCAGCATCTATCTTTTTAAGTTCATCATCCAGCTTTTGTTTTTTCGGCGAGCGGCTACGGCCACCAGAAACAGAACCACCGAGTTCTTTAATTTGCCGTATAATTTCTGCTCGTTGCTTACGAAGGGCTTTCAGCCTCTCAATCTCTTGGGAACTTTTATTTTTTATCAGATCAATTTGCTTAATCTGATTATTTACATCCTCTAATTGTTTATATAAATCTTCAAGAGTTTGGCTTTGCTTTGGTCCCTCAGTTGGCGTGACAGGCGTTTCTTTTATGCCCAGTGCTTTATTTCTCGCATCCTCCAACTCCTGTTCCTTTATTACTAATTGGTTTTTAATTTTAATATACTCAGCTGATCCCTCTTTTAAACCTGCCAGTGTTGCTTTTAAAGCATTTACCTGGTTCCTAATGTTATTGAAATTTTTATAAAGGAGTGCTTTATTGAATAGATCATCGCGTTGGGTGAGTTCTGATATTACTTTATCCGACGCATTCACTAATTCAGTTTGCTTTTTAATTTGCTCATTTAAAGCACTAAATGCTTGCTCAAAAACGACTTTCGGAACGTCTTGCCCCAGCTTTTTCCTCAGTTTTAAACCAATAACCTGAGCAGATGGAATAACAGAGTCTATAAATTCATCTACCTCCTTGTTACCAATTTCATTAAGTTCACTCGCACTTACAGATCGGCCACCAGCAGTTAACCCTTCCAGTTGAATATTCAAACTTTTCAGCCTGGTTAATTCTTGAAAATTCCGAGATTTAAGAGCCCCAGCAGCTTCCCTTTCTGCTTTTAACAACAATGCTCTATTATAATTATCTATGATTTCCGTTCCCTCTTTTAGTGTTACATTCTGCAGCGTTAAGCCATTCAGATACTGAGGATTTAAAGCAATGAGATCTGCAAGTGCTTTCTTTTGGGTATCAAGGCCAACATTTTTATCTCTGAGAATACTTAACAGGGTGGTTTCTTTAGCGACAGTATCCGCTATATTTTTTTGGGCTTCAACCTGAACTTCATTATAAAGCTTTTGAGCCAAATAATTTTCCCGCAAGCGACTTGTCGCAGCTGCAACTGATTTCCCGAAAGCGGTAATCGAGAGAGTTATTAATCCAATGATGGTTAATATAATTCCAATTGGACCTGAAAGAAGTTTTATAGCTGTACTGAAAAAGGTTGTAGAAGCGGTTGCCCTTCCCACTGCGCTGGACAAGAAATTTACAGAGATAGTCCATGCCTTTGTTGCTGTGTCAATTATTATTAACAGGGCATATTGTGCCGCAAACACTGCATTGGAAGCAAGTGTAACAATACGTGTCTTTATAAGCTGGGCATTAGCAACAGCCCACACGGCGGTATAAACCCCAACGACCCCTATTAAAATGCCCAGATTATTCAACACGACTGTTATCACATTGGCAATTGCCAATAAGATAGCCTGAAATGTTTTACTACCGGCAACATCTGCGAACTTTTTCTGAATCTTATCCAGGGTAGCCGCCAGGTTCTCGTTCTTACGTGCAAAGGCATCGGTAATAGCATCGGTAGATTGAATGGCGGTACCTGCACGGGCAATACGGTCCCGGAAGATATCGGCCTTACCACCCAGTGTGGAAATAATAGAAACAGCACGGCCGGCGTCAATACCGGCTTCTTTCAGTGTGTTGGAAAATACTTCAATATCACCCTTTCCCGCGGCCAGGCCCTGAGACACCTGCAGCAATGCCTCGATCGGGTTTTCCTGTAACAGTTTTTTGAATTCCTCCCGGGTAACTCCCGCAATTTTCGCAAAGGTGTCAATATCACGGGCAAGCTGAGGGATAACCTTTACGAGTACGGTAGAAGAAACCTCCGCTGATTGCTTAAATTCTTCGAAGCCGGCGCCCAAACCAATAATTTGTGGTAATGAAACATTCGCCACCTGGCGTAAACCGGCCATGCGGCCGGCAAAGTCGTTTATAAAAGGTACGCTGGCTACGGTTTCATTTGCCAGTGTCCGCACTGAGTTACCGATCTTCAATATGCGATCCTCTGTTACCTGGCCATCATCATAAAAGATATTGATCAGCTTTACAAAGGTTTCAGTGCCACTTTCAATATCACCAAAATCTTTACCGAAGGCGGTCTTCACTGTGTCGATGGCTTTGGTAACGCCGAGCAGGTTCTGTTCAGTTGTACCGGCTTTCAGTGCTATATTGGAAATTTCCTCCAATCCGGAAAGGTTGGTGCGGGTATCCAGTCCTTTAAGACTTGCCACCAATCCTTCGGCACCGCCCTTGGCCTTACCCATGTTAATTTCCAACTCCGTGGTTTGATCTGACAATTTTTTCGCATTATCAACACCGGTTTGAATGCCAGAAAACAAGGCCTGAAAGCCTACATAAGTGAGCGCGAACTGGGCAATACTGTTTTTTAGTTCTTTAAAGTTTTTGCTGATGGAGCTGGTGATCTGGTTACCAACTGCGCCGATGCCGCCCAGTTGAACCTCAGCTTCTTTTACCTTTTTTCTTAGGGCTTCGGTCTCCACTACGTTATCATGTATTTCCTTTTGCAGCTTATCCATATCCTGGCTCCCCTGTTTCTGAGCCTCGCGATATGCTACTGTAAGCTCCTGCGTCTTCTTTTCCAGCTGACCAATTTGGTCTTTAGCTCCATTAACTTGGTTCTTAATGATATCGTCAATATTCAGCCGCTTAAAAGCATCAACGATACCGGATGCGTATTCGCCCACAAGGGTGCTATCTTTTGCGAACTGCCGGCGGAAATCCTGTTCCGCAGCGGACAGGCGTTTATATTCAGCAATTGCCTGATCAAAGCTTAAATTTTGGCCATTAAAATTTATGAGTGATGATTCATTACCTTTCTGAATAAGCGGACGCAATTGGTTCATTGCGTTCCTTACTGCGTTATACGAACCTGGTAATGCATCGAGCTCCTTCTTTTTTTTCTTTATGGCCTCTGTTTCTTTCTTTTCTTCGATCTGAGCAGCCTTCGCATTCTGCAACCTGGCATCCGCCAGAATCTTTTCAGTCTGGGCTTGCGTTTTAGCATCAGCCTCGGCTTTCTTTCGTTCCTGGCTGAGCGACTTCATACGGCCTTCGAGTTCCGCTATTTTCTTTGTCAGGTTGGAAATTGCTGCGGGGTCGGCTTTCGATGTAAGCAAAGCGGCCAGCTCACCTTTGGCCTTTACTATAGATGTGGCCATCGAGGCCATGGTTTTCTTTATCGATGTAAGATCTTTCTCTACATCCTTACCACCGGTAAGCTCAATTCGAAAAACTTTTGTCAGTGCCATAGGTTTATGTCGGTATATCGGAAGTTAACAATAGGTGCGGCCAAAATTTAATATCAAAGGAATTGGTAATGCCAGCATTTTGCACACTTTGAATTGACGGATAACTATTATCTGCATCTTTCGTGGCCACCGGCCAGTACTCCCACATGTTGCAAACTGTACTTTGGTCCGGCGCCAGGGGATTGTAATCCTGTATCGAGGTCAGCAGGTACTCCATATTATCGATAATAATGCTCTCCCTGTGCAGGAAGTTGGCCACATCATAATTGTTCAGCATGATGTTGATAGGAGCATAACGCCTGCCATTGCGCAGGATGGCCATCCGCTGAAGGAAGAATTTCTTCAACAGGCCTTTGGCGATCACACCACCGATCAGCTGATCTGAATAACTGAGCACAGGATCATTCTCACCACCGGGTTTATAATTTACAGCGAACATGTAAGGCAGCGTGTTATAAGTAACACCATTGAACTGCCAGCCACCATAACCGGTGACGTTGCCTTTATACCACACGCGTTTCGGATTATAGATGTTCTCACTTTCCGAGCTCGATGTATTGCTGATGTTCTCCGGGATGATGGCGATAAGCTGGGGCGCCACGCCGGTTACATACTGAAATTTCTTATGCTCATAGTGCATAACCGGGCTGTAGAACCGGTTCTCGTGATCTTTCTTTTCCGACTTATATCGTTCTGGCAAAACATACTTTGCCATGCCGATAGTAGTCTGATTTCGATCCTGCACCTTTTTCAAACCCCCATCATTGGTATCATCTTGAAACTTAAACACCAGTTCACGTTGATATTCGCTGAACAGGATCAGCTCATTTTCAACCTCCGGACTATTGTCAACCTTCTGCGACCAGTCGATCTGCTTGCGGTTATAATAGCCAGGATGCGGTGTGCCGTTGATATCATAGGAATGGGTCGGCTCGATGTATACTTCTTTGCGGATAGGATCGGTCTGGATAGAGAGATCAAACAAATCGATCTCACCGCGCAGCAGATCCAGCCACTTGTAGTTTTTAAATTTAGGGTAGTTGTTTTTCAGATCAATAGTTGAACCGTCGCCTAACTTAATGTAATTAAGCTGAAATGCCTCTACTCGAATAACAGAATCAGCGGCACCAGTAGTGGATTCAAACTGATGAAGGCGTACACGCAAGCCTATATAATCACCAGGAACAACATAGGTTTCAAAGAATAACTCTTTCCCAAAATCTGTCTTCGACCTATTACCTACTGTTGGCGCGTTAACAGAATCAACCACTTCTTCAGTAACCATTACACCATTCTTAATCCATTGCACTTTTATATCAATATCACTGTTATTACCTACGTTCATGAAGTAGCTCAAGGTTACGCTTAACTTTGCAATGACCTTACCAAGGTCAATAGTGCCATATGACCACATCATCATGAACGGTAGTGTGCTGGCGCCATTCGTATATTGAAATAATCCGCTGTTATCGTACGATCCAGGGACCGTATTGGCGTCAACCTTAACCTGCAAGTCAGGATACCCGGTATAATCACCACTGGTACATACTCCTTTTTGGTTAGGATCACATTGAATATCCACCTGCCCTGCCAAAAACTTCAGCGGCGCCCATCGGCTGTCATCGAGGAAATCAAAGCCGCCCCATGTCCATGGGAGCAGTGATCGCCTGTAATAATCGGTATCCATAAACTCGCTTACGATCCGGTAACCAACACTTTTGAAACCGCGCCACAGAAGCCAGTAGATACTGATGGCAGGCTTCATATCATTAATCAGCACATTGTCATCGAGAGGCTGCGGATTGGGATCGTCTTCAGTCGCCGCGGGATATTCACCGAACGGCTTCCGGTACCGGGCCGGCGCATAAACGAAATCAGCGGCTTCGTTGCGGCCATCAAAGGACCAGCTGCCGATAATAGTATTCACATCGAACGTATGCGGCCGCGGGTTGATGAAGTCGTAAATGGTCTTTTCCTTCAGATCGATCGCCCATTCACCATTCAAACCATGAGCGCGACCTTTATACTTCTCAGGCCGGCCGTTTCTTTTTACTACGGACTGAACCAGGTATTTGCCGATCATCAATTCCAGTCCGTTACCCAGGTAAACGAACGGCCGGTAATTGTCATATACCTGGCCTGCTGTGCTATCACGAATAGAAGGGTTATGCAACGTGTTATGGATCTGGTCATTCACCAGCGTGCTGGGTAGCACAATATCAAATGACTCAGCGGCCTTCTTCACTTCAAAATCCTCTTCTCCTTCCAGCTGGAAACTGATAGTAGGCACTTGCCCATTCGGATCGATGTCAGCCTTTTCGCCGCCGATGTATAGTTCGATATAGTTTGGTGTGCTCATGCGTTTGGATATAATTTATACCATAGTCGTGCATATTCCTTTCTCAACTTTCGGAGGTTACCTTTTCCGGAATTTATCTTTCTGCAAATTGCCCTTCTACGTTTGTATATCTTTTTTTTATTCATTAGTTGCGAAGCGTAATGTTTTCATTTGCGAACGTAAAAGAGAATTCCAGTATGTACTCATACCGGCCTTCGAACTTCCTGGAAACGAACTTTCCATTATTGATCACAACCGGTATATAATCATCATCCTGTCCCTGGGTACCGGTCCATTGAACCCAGGCGTTGGGCGTGGCCAGTAACTCTTTCAACCACTCCTGATCCGCTTCCTGGAAACATTTATTCATGACAGTCCACGATTCATTGCTGGTAACATTTTGCCGCTGGAAACCGCCATCGAACTTTGCAAGGGGATAAACATTCGGCTTTTTCCAGGTGGTGCTGTTCGTCTCAGTTTCTTCTGTCAGCAACCGGAAGTTGATCGCATCAATGCCGCCAAGGGTATTCACGAAAAACAGGCGCCCAATATCATCATTACAGCAGCAGGACCGTTTGAACCTGTTGGTAGTTGCCAGTATAGCGAGGTCATCCTGGTTCTGTATCTGCAGGTAGTATTCCTCCACTTGGCTGAAGTCAACACCCGGAAACAGGGCTTGTAAGTTTTTGGGGCCGGAAGGCAGCATGAAGGTTACCATATTAATAGTTGCTGATGTTTATGTTGATAATATTGTTATAGAGCCCGGGAATTGCCGTATATACATTGTTCTGTACATCGAATACTCCGACCTGTACATTACTGCCACTATCTACGTATGTAACTCTACATTTAAGAAGGCCTGTTGTATTGCCCGAGTCTAATGTTTTGGCGATTACACTTATTGACCATAAGCGATTCTTCACCAGTGGGTAAACCAGAGAATGCCCACCACCGTAGGTATTGTCATAAATACCTGTGTTGTACTCGAGCGGTAGTACTCCAGGGTTGAAAATATTAAACACTGTGCCCATCCTTACGTTGTAAATAGACAGCCCTCCACCAAAGGTCACCGTCGTTACATCAGGACCGTTGGGGCAAGTGGTTGTATCCGCTACCGGCTCAATATAGTCGGGGTCGCCACTGTCGTTTGGCTTCGTGTTACCGGTAGGAATGTTCGTGACGGTGTTATATTCCTGCAAATTGGTATAACCTTTTTCTCCGGTATTTCCGCCAACTAATAACCTTGTAGGATATGGCAAGTATTGCGATGCAATATTTGTAATTCCATCGACGCCTATATGGCTAAATGTAGTTTGTTCTAAATTGGTGATTACCTGCCCTAATAAGACCTCCGTACCATTGACATCTTCCACATAAGTGGTTACGTCTTGTATCCTGTTTTCAAATGAATAGGCGCCAATGAAGGTTGTATGTTGTTCCCGCCACACGAATACTTTTAATCCATCCTGAGTAACAGTGACAGGATTTAAGTAATTGGAGTCACTGAAAAACATGGCGTACAGATCACCACTTTGAGTTACAGTCTTTTGCAGCGGATCCACATTATTTGGAAAGTAAACTGTATCGGAAGTTACATTACGAACCTCCAGCTTCACATACACCGGTGTTCCGAAAGTTTGAACAACACAGAAAGGATCGATACCTCGCCATGCAAGCGTTAAAATAGAGCCGCTCAATGTGAATGTGTCGGTTTCCGGATCAGAAGACAGGCAAGGCGTGCAGAAGGTGATCACCCGAATATCATAGTCGCCCGAAATATTGTCGCCGTTCACATAGAATGAAAAGTTTTGCGTTGCAAAGTTGCCGGCATCTATCCACACGGAATCTGCCTGCTTTTTATACTGAACCAACACGCTTTGTCCTGTAGGTATAGCGGTATCCATTGTAACGCTTACCTGGTTACCGGTAACGGTCGGAGTGAACCCTATAGCTGGGCATACATTAATATCCTGGGCGGTCACCTGCGTAAAGCTCGTTTCGCCTTTCAAACGATAATGAAGCAGGATATCGGCAGCGACACAATCCCCAGTGAATATGAGTGGGTAATGATCGCTATCGTTATCGCAGAAGTAATACCGGTTACGGTGAGTAAGCGGGAATGCGTTTGTAGCCCATGTTCCCTGCTTATATGCCGCCAGGTGAAGCGCGAGATTCTGGTTGTCTTCATGCTGCAGGGCGCTGTTGATAGCAAAGAAGATGTTTGAAAGGGTGCCTGTACCTGCAACAGGTGATTCGAACTTTGTCCCCTGGACCGGCACCGTTGGTTCCTCAACGGTAAATCCATCGCTATCCTTATCGCTGGACCTGAACCGGCAGAATACCTTGGCACTGGTGTGCGGTGCTTTTAAAATATCGTTGTTGTTAATAGTTGCCAGATCTGCCGCCAGATATTCCTGCAGGGCGTCACTGATATTGAACTGAAATACGCTGTATGTACTTTCAATGCTATCCGGGGCGGTGCGGATCAGTGATTTATAATACACATCTGCCAAGTAGATATCGCAAACAACAAAAGGCGGCGTTATACCTCCACCGGTGGCCGTAGCCTGAACCTTAAATACAATGGGACGATAAGCCGCTATCAGTTGGCCGGTAGCGGGTTGATATGTTATTGACGTTACTGGCATTTACTTGGAATTTAGATGCATGATATAAGCTACTACAACACTTAGTAAGGCAATTATTGCATAGTCATGCGGTTGCCGATCTTTCTTTGGGTAGAAGAATCTTCGAATAAGAAGCGCTATCGGTACAAGCAGGTATTCCATCAGAAAAAAGTTTGGTCGAAAGTTTTATCGATGAATTGGTCGATCTCTTTACTTATGCCGGTTTCGAGCAGTTGATCATACACGTCTTCGTTCTTGTTGAAGGCCTCAACATCAGCGAATAACCGCTCACCGGTATTACTGTACTGGTAGGAATTCTGCGTTGGCATTCCCTCCTGAGAATGTTTTCGGGCAATGGCAACGGCGGCTTTGATCGCTGATTTCCCGGATTTGCCGAACCGCTTTTGTGCATACACGGTCAGGCCACGTATGTATGCAGGATCATTGGGGTCAATGTGTTCCGGGCGAACGCCTTCAAAAAGGTCCTCGGCGTAATCCAGCGCCTGCCCCTCGATCACCGTCTTACCGCCGGTGGTTATTTGTTTCGATGAAATGGAGCGCTCCAGGGCGCCGGTAAGATAGTGGCCCTGGTCCCGTAACTCTTTCTTCAGGTTGTCCTGATACTCGAGATCAATTGCTTTTATGGTGGTGTCGCCGATCATTGATGTATAGACTCAATATCTAAAACGGTTGATTGAAAATATTCACGCACCTTTTCCCAATCTACAAAAGGCCGCTCCCCTTCTTCATAAATCAAAGGAGCTCCAAAGCCAGCATCATCAATATAAAGATGAGCGTACACTTTTGGGGATGATGTCCAGCTCTTTTGATTCGGGTTACAGTTAATTCCGTATAAATGGATTTCACGGTCCCTGAACCAAGTAACGGCATCAGTTAGGAAATTGCCTTTCGGCCCATCGCTACGCATAGTGTTAAGAACCAACTTAAACCCGGCTTTTTGCAAAGCCTTTAAAACTGATACGCTGTTGGGTACTTCGTCACCAATTTGAGGGAAACGATGTTTCACGACAGTGCCGTCAAAATCGACGGCTATAACATAATTTTCTATCATATTTGTTCAAGTGCGTTAAATTCCTTCTCAGCCTCCACCAGGTACGGCGCCAGGCTCTTCCAGTTATCGAGAACATTCTGCAGGCATATAGGACAGTTCGATTTCTTTATGCCGTTCGGATCAATCCAGTTGAAATATGCTTCCCACAGGGCCTTAAACTCATCATTACCCATGGTAGCCCTTGCCGCTGGCAACCATTCGAGTATGATCTTTTGCCGAAATTCGTGTGGTATCGATTCGGCTATCTGCTTCATGCTACTCATTCATGATAAATTTTACGCTGTACTTTTCGCCGGCCTTACGCATGGCTTTCGATACTTTCCAGTTAGCGTGCCGTTTGCGCAATCGCATGTACTCAGCCGCTATAAGTTTTTTAGTGTCAGCCGGCATATCAGCCAACTCCAATTCTTTCATCTGTGGATCAGCCTCTTTTTCAGGCTCATTAAAATAGGGCGCCAGTTTCTCGTACATTTCCTTAGTCACTAATATTTTATCCATCAGTGAAAATGTTTTTCGTGAGCCGGTGCTATACCGGAAATTATAGCCTCGGTATCAGAGATATCGATATCCGAAAACTCACAGGCCACCGACAGTTCGCCTTCGAATTGCAACATAACACCTGCCAGGTTCGCGTTCTGCATCCGCGAAAGCCTGATGATCTTCCATGGTTCCTTTTGCCCGAGCCGGAAGTTCCCGCGTATCGATGAATGCTGCTGAAGCTTTTCCAGCGCATTCATGAAGCTGAAGGCCACAGTCTTCATATCGGACCAATCCATGTTCACCTTATGCAGGGATGTGTTGGTAGCCGGATCACGGCTCTTAAGCTGGTTATCACCGGTGGACTCGCTGGTGCACATGAAGAAAAGACGGAAGTAGAAACACTCCCAGGTTGACCGCTGAACAGATACTTCCTTCACGATAGAAACCGGCGGCAGGCAGAACACAGCCGGGTAAGTAGCTGTTGGGAACTCAATACCGGATAATACGTTATTTAAGTTCAGGTCACCGCCTTTAACGATCACACCATACCGGCCGGCCATGATGTCGGACTTCTTCACGATGTTGTGAAAGAGGCCGTCGTTTCCGTATAGTTGTAGTTCGTCCATGGCATTGGTTTAAACGATCTTCCAATCATCAGCCAGCATATCTTCCTGTGTGGGTGACCAGCCGATTGATAATTGACCAAACTGGTCAACGGCGTCGATGTGAGCCTTGATTTGCCGTGCTGATCCCTGTACACCGCATTCCCATTCTGAAGCTAATACGGCTGCGTCCCGGGCAGCTCCGCGCAGGTTTTCAAACTCAACTAAAGTACCCTTTACCATATATATGAACCTCGGGCTGCCATGTTGCGTCTTCCATTCACTCCTGGCAACCATTTTCCCATTCTTTAACGCCAGAATTGCGAAATCAAAGCCCATGGCCCCATCGGTTACTTCCCAATCATCACGATCTTTATAACGGTCAATATTCGGTGTATCGAGGATATCACCGGTACGAGTGAATACTTTAAAACGGCCCTGATCATTGAACCAATAGCCAATCCAATCTGATAACTTCACTTTTTTACCCTGCAATAATGCATCACAAGCCTGTGCATAATTCATATTCAGTTAAAGTTTTAATGACGTTTTTTGTTAAGCCGTTTAGTGGTGATATGAAGCAAGCCACAATCTTAGCACCGGTAGATCTTCGCACTGACTTTCTTTTTCACCAGGCTATCCCGGTGTTGATGGGCTGAATCATAGGTTTCATGCGCTACTTTGTCACACATATGGTTAGTGTTTTTGGGCTTCATAATCGAGGTTCTGCGCCTCGTTAAAGGACTTTTCCTCGGATGCGAATA
>CBIHPC010000196.1:0-11544 GCA_966211305.1 uncultured Niastella sp. | reverse complement strand
CAGTTCAAAGCCCTGCAATTATACCAACGCCTGTTGCAGTTTCATGCAGGCGATAAAAAACCCGACGCTTTTATCGATGTGGATCTGGCAAGATTGCAATTCGTGCACGAAAATGCGGCACTCGAAAACAAAGAAGCATTGTATATAAAAGCTCTGGAACAAACAGGCAATAAATATGATCTTATACCACCTGCCACCCAGGCCTGGTATCTGCTGGCACAAGTGTATGTTAACCAGGCAACGCAATATAATCCCGTGCAGGGCGACGCCCACCGCGACGCTTATGTAAAGGCGATGAGTATTTGCAATAAGGTGATCACGTTAAAAGATAGCAGCGAAGGAAAACTGAATTGCCAGAACCTTGTACGGGAGATCACCCGTATAGAAATGAACCTGCAAACCGAAAAGGTAAATGTGCCCGGCCAACCCTTCCGCACACTACTTACCTGGCGCAATTTTACCCGGCTGCATTTACGCGTAGTAAAACTGGATGCCAAAACAAAAGAATCCATTGGCACCAACAGTTGGGACGACAGCTACTGGAAAAAACTGGTAGCCTTACCGGCCTTAAGATCATTCAGCCAGCCCTTACCCGATACGAAAGATTACCAGAAGCATGCCGTTGAAGTAAAGATCGATGCGTTGCCTGTTGGCACATATGCTTTAATAGCGAGTGTAAGCGATAAATTTTCCGTACCGGAAAACCAGCTGGCTGTGCAATACTTCTATGTATCGAATATTGCATACATCAATAAAGACGCTGAATATTTTGTGGTAAACCGCGAAACCGGAAAACCGCTGCCAAATGCCAAAGTACAGGTATGGAACCATACCTACGATTACAATGTGCGCAAGTATACCGATACCAAAGGGCAAAGTGGTGTAACCGATGCAAACGGGTTTATAAAACTCAATCCGTTCGTAAATAAGAACGACCATAATTACAAATTGGAAGTAACCACCAGCGACGATCATTTGTTTATCGAAGATTACATTTACAATTACACCTGGCGGGGTACAGCGCCGGACGAAACGGAAAGGATGACAAAAACCGCATACCTGTTCACCGACCGCGCCATCTACCGGCCGGGACAAACCGTTTACTTCAAGGGCATACTGCTTAACTACAATTCGAAAACCCGCGAAAGCAGTATTGTTCCCAACTATTCAACCAGCATTACCCTAACCGATCCCAATGGCCAGGCTGTAGATACCGTTGCTGTTACCACCAACGAGTTTGGCGCCTATTCAGGTAAGTTCACCCTGCCCGCCAACCTGCTGAACGGCCATTTCTCTATTACCGATATAGTGGCTTCCAGCAGCCACCCCATTTCGGTAGAAGAATATAAACGGCCGAAATTCCTGGTTGAGATAAGCAAACCCACCGGCACTTACCGGCTAAATGAAAACATTACGGTAACCGGTACGGCTAAAGCCTATGCAGGTAATGTGATCGATGGCGCTAAAGTGAAATACCGGGTTGTGCGCGAGGTAGTTATGCCATTATGGTATGGCCGGTTCGGCAAAATGATCTGGCCGCCATACGGCCAGCAGGAAGTGGAAATTGCCCATGGCGAACTCACCACCGATGCCAAAGGTGAATTCCGTATTCAGTTCAGGGCGATACCTGATAATAAGACAGATAAAAAAGGCCAGCCTGTTTTCTACTATAAGGTATATGCCGATGTTACCGATATAGCCGGTGAAACCAGAAGCGGCAATACCCAGGTGGCCGTAGCTTACCAGGCATTGAAACTGAACGTCACCATAGCTGATAAAGTTCATACAGACAGTTTAAAGCGTCTTACAATAACCAGCACCAACCTGAACGACCAGTTTGAAAAAACAACGGTTACCGTTTCCATTCATAAATTGAAAACACCCGATCGTATTTTCAGGAAACGGTACTGGCAGGAACCCGATCAGTTTGTATTATCACAAACCGAGTTCTATAGCGCGTTCCCGTATGATGTGTACAAAGACGAGAACAGTCCCGAAAAATGGGCTACAGAAAAAAAAGTGGCCGAAAAAACCGACACAACTTCAACCAATAAGCCATTCACTATTGACCATTCACCATTGACCCCGGGTTGGTATGTGATAGAGGCTATTACCAAAGACAGGTATGGCGAAGAAGTGAAAGACATTAAGTATGTACAACTGTTTAACCGGTCGGTCGTAAGCCCGCTGGCAAGTGGTGATATCGAAAGCGGCAATACCACCCTGGAACCAGGCGAAAAAGCCGTTTACCAGGTTAACACCACGCTCGAAGATGCATTCATTGTTCATGAAGTGATGAAAAAAGACGATAGCACCGACAGAAGCTTTTTCACCCTCAACAAAAGCAGCCGCTTTTTTGAAATACCCATTACCGAAAAAGACCGCGGCGGTTTAGGCATTCACATCGCCTTTGTAAAACACAACCGGGTTTACACCGATAACCTCACGTTTACAGTTCCCTATACCAATAAAGAGCTGAACATCGCTTATGAAACATTCCGCGATAAAACCCTGCCCGGCAGTGAAGAGAAATGGAAAGTGAAAATAAGCGGACAGAAAGGCGATAAGGTAGCGGCCGAATTACTCACGGCTATGTACGATGCATCGCTCGACCAGTTCAAAAAACAGGAATGGACTAAGCCATCATTGTGGGAGCATCTTACAACCGGCCCCCAATGGACTGGCACCTACAGTTTCAGTGCCGTACAATCGCTGGAAAAATACAATAATAACGGCGAGTATATTTATGTACACAAGGTGTACGATGAGCTGGGTTTGCCATTTCAACACGATGGCGGAGGTAACGGAAGACGTATGAATTTGGCTATGGCGAAGTCGGAAGCTGCTGTAGCCGCATCTGCACCTGGTGCACCTGCCATAAAGCCATCCTTAAGAAATGATGCTGCGACAGAAAGAAACATGGAGAAAGACGAGGCAGCATTTACCCAACAAGGCGAAATGACCGTTGATGGCGTAAAAGTTCCAAAGCAACAGCCCACACCTGATGGCGCCGTGCAAATACGCAAAAACTTCAACGAAACGGCCTTCTTCTTCCCTCACCTGCATACCGATGCCGATGGCAATATTGAATTCTCCTTCACCATGCCCGAAGCGGTAACGCAATGGAAATGGATGAGTATGGCCCATACCAAAGATCTTTCCCTTGGTTACAGTGAAAAAACGATCGTTACGCAAAAAGACCTGATGGTGCAACCCAATGCCCCACGCTTTTTGCGCGAAGGCGACCGCATGAACTTCAGCACTAAAATTGCCAACCTCACCGATAAGGAAATTACCGGCCAGGTGCAATTGCTGCTGATCGATGCTACTACCAATCAACCGGTTGATGGCTGGTTTAAAAACGTAATGCCAAACCAGTTCTTCACCGTACCGGCCAAACAAAGCGTTCCCGTTACCTTCAGTATTGAAATTCCTTATCAGTATAATAAACCGGTTACCTACCGCATAGTTGCCAAAGCAGGTAACATCAGCGATGGTGAAGAAGCCATGCTGCCGGTGGTAAGCAACCGCATGTTGGTGACCGAAAGCCTGCCCCTGCCCGTTCGAGGTAACACAACAAAAACTTTCACCTTCGACAAACTGGTGAAAAGCGGCAGCAGCGAAACCCTGAACCACCACGCGCTAACTGTTGAATACACTAGCAACCCGGCCTGGTATGCCGTACAGGCATTACCCTACCTGATGGAGTATCCGTACGACTGCGCTGAACAGGTGTTCAACCGGTACTATGCCAATGCGCTGGCCAGTACCATTGCCAACGCTTCACCCAAAATAAAACAGGTATTTGAACGCTGGAAGAATGTGGATAGCTCAGCCCTGCTGAGCAACCTGCAAAAGAACGAAGAGCTGAAATCAGTGCTGCTGCAGGAAACGCCCTGGGTATTGCAGGCAAAAAATGAAGCGCAGCAAAAAAAGAATATTGCGCTGCTGTTCGACCTGGTTCGGATGAGCAATGAACTAAGCAAATGGATGGCGAAACTGCAGGAAATGCAAAGCAGCAACGGCGGTTTTGTATGGTTCAAAGGCGGGCCCGATGACCGCTATATAACCCAATACATTTTAACCGGTATCGGCCATTTGAAGAAGTTAAAGGCATTGCCAATGAACGATCTCCAGGATGAGCTCATTAAAAAAGCGATCCCTTATCTCGATGCGCGTATTAAAGAAGACTACGAAGAAATGCTGAAGCTTAATAAAAAACTTCCTGTAAACGATTATATAAGCCCGCTGCATATTCAGTACCTGTACATGCGCAGCTTCTTCCCCGAGTACAGTGTACCGGGCGGCGTATTCAAAGCGTATAATTATTATCGTACGCAGTCACAAAAGGGTTGGCTTAAACAAAACCGTTACATGCAGGGGATGATCGCCTTGTCGTTGTTCCGTACCGGCGATGTACAAACGGCAAAGAATATCGTAAAGTCCATAAAAGAAAATTCCCTTACCAATGAGGAAATGGGTATGTACTGGAAGGAATTCACCGGTGGCTATTACTGGTACCAGCATCCCATTGAAGCGCAGTCATTACTGATTGAAACCTTTAGCGAGGTAACGGCTGATATTACTGCGGTAAATGATATGAAATTGTGGTTGCTGAAACAAAAGCAAACCCGTGACTGGAGAACCACCAAAGCAACAGCCGACGCCTGTTACGCCTTGCTGCTACAGGGTACAGATCTGCTGGCCAATACGCCTGAGATCACCATCGATCTTGGCAATACCACCGTGCGCAGCAACGACCAGCAACAGGAAGCCGGCACAGGTTATTTCAAAAAAGTGTTCGACGAGAAACAGGTAAAGCCGGAGATGGGCAACATCAAAGTAACCGTTTCCTCTCCTAATGCTGAAGGAAAAGCCTCCGCCTCATGGGGAGCCGTTTACTGGCAGTATTTCGAGAACCTCGATAAAATTACCCCTGCCGCCACTCCGTTACAGTTAACGAAAAAACTGTTCATTGAAAAGAACACCGATCGCGGTCCCGTTTTACAACCCATCAATGATGGCGATGCCATTAAAGTGGGCGATAAAGTAAAAGTGCGCATAGAGCTGCGGGTCGACCGCACAATGGAATACGTGCACATGAAAGATATGCGGGCCGCCTGTATGGAACCGGTAAATGTGATCAGCCAGTACAAATGGCAGGGCGGACTGGGCTATTATGAAACAACCAAAGATGCAAGTACCAACTTCTTCTTTGGCCAGTTACCCAAAGGAACATACGTTTTTGAATATCCCCTGTTCGTAACACACACCGGTACGTTCAGCAATGGCATTACAACCATTCAATGTATGTATGCCCCTGAATTTACCAGCCACAGCGAAGGTGTAAATGTGAAAGTGGAGTGATAGTAAAATACGTCAATGTATTAAATGGTGAGTCGATCTTAATAGGCGGCTCACCATTTTTATTTATATAGTTGCAGGTTACAAGTTCCAGGTTACAGGGATTTAACAGCCGCTTTTCCCCTTGCAACCTGAAACCTGTAACCTGTAACAGCTACTTAAGTCCCAAAACATCAAATCTATCCAGAGGCACTTTTCATTAATCTTCTCCCCTTACTTTTGCATCATGCATGTTGATATCTTATTGATTGGCCAGGGTATTTGCGGAACGTTCCTGAGCCGGGAGTTACAAAAAGCCGGGTTTTCGTTTCTTGTAATCGATGATAATAATCCCGGCACAGCGTCGAAGGTGGCAGCTGGTATTATCAACCCCGTTACGGGCAGGCGTATTGTAAAAACGTGGATGATAGATGAAGTAATGCCATTTGCCTGGCAGCAATATACCGACCTGGGTAACCAGCTACAGGTTACCGCCATTGAACAAAAAGATATTATCGATTTCTTTCCAACGCCCCAAATGAAGCTGGCCTTTGAAAAGCGTTATTCGGAAGACACGCAGTATTTATCCATGCCTGGTGATGCGGGCGCGTGGCGAAACTTCTTCAATTATGATTTCGGATTTGGCGCCATTACGCCCTGTTACCTGGTAAACCTGCCTGCGTTGTTACCTGCTTATCGCCGGTCACTGATAGCCGCAAACAATTTGCTTGAAGAAAGATTCGATCATAGTCAACTGCAGGTTCTGCCAGGTAAAGTACAATATAAAGACATCACCGCTCAGCGCATTATCTTTTGCGATGGTATTGCTTCATTCAGCAGTCCCTGGTTCAATAATTTGCCTTTTGCGCCCAACAAAGGCGAAGTGCTGCTGATAGAAGCGAATGGCATGCCCGCAAACAACATCTTCAAAAAGGGTATTAACTGGGTGCCCTGGCAGGATAATATTTTCTGGGTGGGCTCTTCATACGAATGGGATTTTGGCAGCGACGCCCCAACGGAAGCATTTCGTGAAAGAACGATGGCCACCCTAAAACACTGGATAAAAGCGCCCATCCGTTTGCTTGAACATATGGCGGCTGTTCGCCCCGCCACCATCGAGCGGCGGCCATTTATAGGTTTTCACCCCGCTCAGCCGGCTATTGGCATCTTCAATGGAATGGGAACCAAGGGCTGCTCCCTGGCGCCATTTTTTGCACCGCAACTGGTGCAACATATTCAGCACCAGACGCCATTGCAGCCGGAAGCCGATATCCTGCGATTTAAACGGGTATTATCGAAATAATTTATTTTTGCATCGCTCGCTCGCTGAAGCCGTAGGCGGGCAACTTCAAATTATAAAATCAAACCCCGTGGATCAGGAATCAAAAGATCTGTATGTTATACCCGCCAAATTCCGGAAAATGGAGAATCTGCATATCCTTTTCTGGCTGGTGAAGGATATTTGCTGGTGTATGATCTATAAAACGCTGGGCATCGCCATGATCTTTCCAACACTGGCCATTGCCATTTTTATCGCCTGGCGTACCCGGCATATTGTGGCCGAGCTTACCCATAATATTGCCATCGCCCTATGGATAAGCGCCAACTCAATGTGGATGATCGCTGAATTTATGGGTGTGGATGAACAGGTGAAACCTTATTGTCTTATTCCATTTAGCCTCGGGCTGGTAGTACTGATCTATTACTACCTTATTTACTCGCCATTAAATAAAAAGAAAGAAGCGGCTGCACAAACAGCCGTTGCCAAACCGGTACCGGTTGAAGAAAGTGCCCGATGATCAGGGATGTTTAAATGGGATATGCCCCTTCGATACCTTCCAGATATAGCCATCGATTATATAATGCGTTATCTGCGGCAATGCCAGCAACGGCACCAATAAAGCCAGCACCTCTTTTGGCGGGGTGAACGAGAATGTATAAAATATACTAAAGGCATTTTTATGTTCCTTCCATACCCATACATCCCAGAACCCTTCTTCCACATAGGCCATTACCACCATACTCAACAGGAATAAGACCACGCCATACCGCGAAAAGAACTGCGCTATCAGTTTGCCATAGCTTTTGCCGCCGGTTGCTTCAGTCCGTTTTTTACCATACACCCATATCAATGCCATATACGGCACGCCATGCGATACCACATTCAGGAGGGTGAACGCCATATCGCCATTGTAATACACAATACCAAAGTACCACGATAAAAAGGTACCGGCGATTACCAGGTTGCGTGGTACATTCATTTGTTTTTCCCGCCCAATGAAAACCGCTTCTTTCACCAGGTAAGCGGCCAGCACCAATACATAGGCAATGGTTGTTGTCACCAGCATCGGTTTTGAACTGAAAAAAAGAAAATCGCCTTCCACAAACCAGTTGAAATTGCGGGGCGCATTTAAATGCCAATACAACAGGGGATAAATAGTGGCGGTGTAAATCGCAACCTGGTCTGTACGATAATACCAACTATTGAAAGGCTCTTTGCGGGAGTAAATGCGCATGAACCCATATTGCTGCCGCACAAAATGAAACACGGCCAGGTAAGCCAGCACACGCCAGAAAAGCATATCATCGATAGAATACAAAAGAACCGCTACTGCAAAACCAACAATAGGGATACTTATAAGCATATTCTTTTGCCTGCTAAAAGTTTCTTTGTCGAAATAGGTACGGTATAAAGTACTGTACACATGGGCCACATCGATGCATACGATCAAAAAGATCCACCAGGCTACAGGTATACCCTGCCCTGCTTTGAACAAACCGGGAAATATGAATACGATCAATAAAGAAACAAAGGGTGGCGACAGGATAAATAAACCGTCGAGTTGCATCGAATAGATCCACGGTTGTTGTTTCTTCATGATAATAGGTTTGAGACGTGTCGTTTTATGAAGGTGTGCCACAGGATTACCTGCCGAAGCAAACGAATCGTGGCGCGCCTATAATGATGTTATGACTGCTTCGGCTGCCTGAATGCCCTGGTAAAACCCTTCTTCAAAAATTGAGATGCCGGCCAGGTCGGTATGCGCAAAGAAGATGCGGCTGTCAATGGGTTGAGCGGCTTCTTTACGAACACCTCCATGAATAAAGTTAACGCCCGGTTGTATCATGGCATGGCCCCATACCATTACATCTATGTGTTGCACCGCATCATGAATATTGCTATGCATGCGTTGCAGATCGCGCATGACCAGTTGCGTCCAATCGGCATGGTGCATGGCCATTGCTTTTTTACGTTCCGTTGCCGGATCGCTTTTTGTCAATGGCAGGTAATAGGTCAATACTTTATCGGGTATATGTTGTTGCACCAACTGGTGAGTGGCCTCAACATAACCCAACGATTCACTGTTATAAAATACATTGTCCCAACACAACGCTTCGCCCTGGCGTTCCTGCAACCTGCCAACCGTAATATTAGCCACCATCCAGGGTGAATAGGAAAAATGAGTCAGCAGTTGCTGCCGCCCGTTTTGTTTTACCAGGCGTTGCGCTATAAACTGCGGCGCCGCAATAATGCATTTCTTCGCAATAATCTTTTTCAACCGTTTGGCGGTAACATCGAAATACAACACATCCGCTCCTGTGGCCGTTGCTTCCACACCGACCACCAGGCTGTTCACCTTTATTTTATCGGTATAGTCTTTTTGTAATTGCTGCGCCAGCCAGCCATTTCCCTGCGGCCAGGTAAGTACGTCCTGGTGTTCGGCATTCGCAGCTTTTCCTTTACGGCCGGCAAAATAATGTATGCCTGCCCACGCCGATACTTCATCGTAACGCGTACCAAAATCATCGCGGGTGCAATAGTTACAATACCAGTGAAGATATTCAGATGTATAGCCGTTCTGCTGCAACCATGTCTTTAAGGTGATGCCATCTAATTGTACATATTGCGCATCCGTTGATGAGTTATTGACAGGAATGGCAAAGGCATCTTTGCCATCGTTTCCTTTTGCATACCGGAAGGTATCCATTTGTTCAAGGAAACGTTTTATCTGTTGCTGTTCCGATGGCGGTACGCCATAATGGGGAACAAGCCCTGGTTGCCAGGTGCCGTTTATAAATAAACGCTCTTCCGGAGCAAAACAAAGATGGTATTCATTATACACCGGTAAACCCTGCGCATCGTAACCGGTGATCACATTGTTTTCCTGCAGAAAGGCCAGGTATTCAGTCAGTTCAGTATTGGGCACAGGCACGTAATGCGCTCCCCAGGGATAGGCGCAAACCCTGTTCTGGCCGCTGGCCGTATTACCGCCCGTTTGTTTCTCCAGGTCGAACAGCACAAAATCACTAACGCCCTGCTTTTGCAGCCAGCGGGCAGCCGATAACCCGCTTACGCCGCCACCTGCAATAACCACCTCTGTGGTGCCGGCAGGTTCGGGAGCGCCGCTCAACCCGCCATCGCGCAGTAAATGCCCTATCCTTGCAGAAGCGCCAACAATGTCACCGGGAATGTTCTTCGGTGCAGGCGTACCGCAACCCGGCAGTAACATACCCGTTCCGGCCAGCGTACCTAAGCTTTGTATAAAACGGCGACGGTCCATATTATTCAAGGTAAGCGTTCCATTCTTCTTCAAAATAATTCACCAGCACCTGGTTGTTCAGTTTGTTCACAGCCAGCGGTTGCGAAGTGCGCATGTCTTGCGGAAAAACAAACATCTGCGGCGCGGTAGCTGCGTTCACAAACTTCAGTCCCGGCAAATAACTTGCCGGTGCGGTATATGAATCTCGTTTAAATGCCAGTATATACCCCCATTCGCCAAACGATGGCACCAGGTTATGATAGGGCGCCGTATGAAATCCCACGGAACGAATGGTTTCATCGATACACCAGAAAGATTTTGGCGCCACATAAGGCGAAGTTGACTGCACCACCGCTACGCCTGAATCGCTCAGCGCCTGGTACAATAACCGGTAAAATGTATTGGAGTATAATTTTCCAATTGAGAAATTGGAAGGATCGGGAAAGTCAATGACGATAAAATCGAAACGGGTTTTGTTGTTCTTCAAAAACATAAACGCATCCTCGTTCTGCACTTTTACCTTGCTATTCTTCAACGATGATCTATTCAATTGCACCAGGATGTTATTCGATGTAAAAAGCGCCGTCATCCTGCTGTCGAGGTCAACCAGGGTAACGGATGAAACGGACGGGTATTTCAGTATTTCACGCACTGCCAGCCCATCGCCGCCACCAAGCACCAATACCCTTTTGGGTTCGTTCAGTGCCTGCAGCCCCGGATGGATCAATGCTTCGTGATAGCGGTATTCATCGGCTGAACTGAACTGTAAATTACCATTTAGAAATAACCGCAACTCCCTTTTGTTCTTTGTAAGTACAATGCGTTGATAGGGTGATGAGGTTGCGAAGATAATATGATCGTTATAGGTTAACGTTTCTGAGTAATTCAGAATACGGTCTGCAAATACAAAAGCCACCAGTTCAGTAAGCAGCAAGATGATGGCAGTAACTTTTACCACCGTGATGCGCGTGATCTCTCTTCCAAATTGCAGGGCAAGAAAAAAACCTACCAGCACATTCAGAATACCGAAGAACAAAGAAGTTCTTATTAAACCCAAATGCGGCACCAGCAACAGGGGAAAAATAAGCGCCGCCAGCAAAGCCCCTATATAATCGAAGGTGAATACCCGTGAAACCAGTTCCCTGAACTCCACTTTATCTTTCAGGATCCGCATCAGCAATGGGATTTCAAGCCCTACCAGCGCGCCGGTTAAAAATACCAGCGCATATAAGATGAGCCTGAAAGAAGAGGCTACAGGAAATAAAATGAATAATAAAGGGGCGCTGAACCCGCCAACCATACCTACCAGCAATTCTATCTGTATAAACCAGCGCAACAGGTTCCGGTTGAAATATCGCGATAAAAAAGCGCCTACGCCCATGGAGAACAGGTAAACGCCAATGATGGTGGAGAACTGGGTTACGGAATCACCCAGCAGGTAACTTGCCAGCGTACCGGCCACTAATTCATAGATCAGTCCACAGGTAGCAATCACAAACACCGCCAGTAACAACAACAATTGCATAATGTAGCGTAAAAATTAGTGAATAGCCGAGGCAATTATAATAGCTATGGATAACATAAAGAAACCGGCCACCAGTGCCAGCGCCATATTCTGTTTTTCCACCACTTCTTTCCATAAGTTGTGTTTGGGCGTTAT